>CAZIHB010000099.1:0-7380 GCA_964538535.1 uncultured Hyphomicrobiales bacterium
CACGAGGGAATCATAGTTTTTGATAATAACAGCGAGATCACGAGCTATAACAAGCAATTCCTCGCCATGTGGAATCTTTCCGATTCAGTCCTTGCCGGGCTGAACGAGGCCGATGTGCTGAAAAAAATCACCATAGGCGTGATTAATTCCGCTGAATTTTACGATCAACTTGTGGATATTATAGCTCAGCCTGAAAACGAGATATTTGATAAGGTATATCTTAAAAACGAGAACGTCTATGAAATGTCTGCCAAGCCGTTCGTGGTGTCAGGCAGAATAATCGGCCGAGTGTGGGTATTTCGCGATATCACCGAATGGACGCGCCTTAATGACCAGCTGCTCTGGACCAACCAGGACCTCGAACTTGCAAAGATGAACCTGGAAGACAGGAAAATCGAACTCGAGCACACCGTTACGGAACTCGAGCAGGCGAAGAAAATAGCTGAGGAAGCCACCCAGGCAAAAAGCATTTTTCTTGCAAACATGAGCCACGAGATACGCACACCTATGAACGCCATTCTCGGTTTTTCGGATTTACTTGAAAAGCTCGTTGTGGAAGACAAACAGAAGCAATACCTTCATGCCATCTCCACGAGCGGCCGCACGCTGCTGTCCCTTATCAATGATATACTTGACCTTTCGAAAATTGAGGCCGGCAAGCTTGAAATCAGAACCGACGAAGTAAATATACCTTCGATATTGAACGAATTAATAAGCATGTTCAGGCTGAAATCCGAAGAAAAAGGAATAGAATTAATATTCGATACGGAGCGCCTTGCTCCACTGATTTACCTGCTTGATGAGACCAGGCTGCGCCAGGTGATGCTGAACCTTGTCGGCAATGCCGTGAAATTTACGGACAGCGGATTTGTCCGGCTTGCCGTGGAAACCGAGAATGACGAAGACCAGCCGGGATCGGTTGATCTGAGAATCATAGTTGAGGATACGGGAATAGGCATTCGAAAGGATCAGCTTGATCAGATTTTTGAATCGTTCAAGCAGCAGGAAGGCCAAAACACGAGGAAATACGGAGGCACCGGGCTCGGGCTTGCAATCACTAAAAGAATTGTTGAGATGATGAATGGAAAGATACGCGTTGAAAGTGAGGAAGGCAAGGGCTCTAAGTTTATTGTCGATCTCAGGCATATAAATATATCAGACAAAGATATATTCATGCAGGATCAGCTTGCTGAAAGCTCCGGTATCAAATATCACCTTAAAAACGCCCGCGTACTTGTTGTGGATGACGTGGAATATAACCGTGCCCTCGTTCGTGGAATTCTCGAGGAGCACGACGTGGAAGTACTCGAGGCGGAGAATGGCGAAGAATGCATCAAAATTGTCCAGATTGCGATGCCGGACGTGATACTAATGGATCTGAGGATGCCCGTGATGGATGGCTATGAAGCAACGAAGATAATCAAATCGGATTCCAGGCTTTCGGGCATTGTTGTGATTGCCATGACTGCATCGGCAATGATGAAGGACTATTATGAATTATCAAAGGTTTGCGACGGGTATGTAAGAAAGCCGGTGCTGCCTGCCGAGCTGATCGAACTTTTAGCAAGGTATATTGAACATGACACACCTGAAGAGGAATCAACAGCATTATCAGCACCGCTGCCGGAAGAAGGCGGGTGGGCAGAAATTGAGGGCAGTCTGGCAGAACGTATCCACTCAGAATTTTTGCCCAAAATGGAATTGCTCAGGGAATCCTTTATCATAGATGAGCTTGAGGAATTCGGTAAAGAAATTGCTTTATTCGGGAAAGATAACAATCTCGGCATTATTGCCGGCATCGGCGAGCAAATAGCCTCCGGCGCCGAAAGCTTCGACCTCGCTTCTCTCGAGCAGTCACTCGACAAATTTTCAAAATTAGCACAGAAATTATCACGTTAAAGTCGATAATTGCTTAATTTTGATTAGTGGTAATGTGGAGAAACGAAATGACTGATAATAAAAAGCTGGTATTGATAGTTGACGATAATCCGGTGAATATTCAGGTTGTTGGAGAAAATTTACGAGAGTGCGGAATTGATATTTCCATTGCAACAAACGGCCCTAAAGCTCTATCAATCGCGAAGAACAGAAAACCCGATCTTATACTGCTTGATATAATAATGCCGGAGATGGATGGTTTCGCCGTATGCGAAAAATTGAAAAATGATCCTGAAACAGAAGAAATCCCTATAATCTTCCTGACTGCGAAAAATGATGAAGATAACATACTGAAAGGCTTCAGATACGGCGCCGTTGACTATATAACAAAGCCTTTCAGAATTGAAGAGCTTAAGGCACGAGTCAACACGCAGCTCAACATGAACCTGCTCAGGGAAAGGCTGACAAACCAAAAGATAGTATTGGAAAAGCTGAACAGGGATAAAAATGAGCTGCTGGGAATTGCCGCTCACGACCTGAAGAATCCGATTTACAGTATATCCATGATAGCCAAGGTGCTCAGGGATGATAACAGCCTGAATCTTGAAGATGTTAAGGAATTTTCGCGTGATATTATCACTTCAGCGGACCGTATGCTTGAACTTATCACCCAACTACTCGACATCAATGCCATTGAAGATGGAAAAGTCAAGATTGCAATAGAAAATTCGGATGTCAACGAGGTGCTGCAATCAGTTTTATCACTATATTCCGACAGGGCTGCAGCGAAAAAAATTCAAATCCATTATGCAAGAAGAGTAACAGACAGCTTCGCTTTATTTGATTCCAATGCTTTGAAGCAAGTGCTTGACAATTTGATTTCAAATGCCATTAAATTTTCTCCGTTCGAAAAGAACGTTTTTGTCGAACTTTCAGACAATGGCAAATACAAGCAGATTGCTATAACTGACGAAGGCCCCGGAATGACCGAGGACGATAAAAGAAAGCTTTTCGGCAAATTCGTCAAGCTTAGCGCGCGCCCCACTGCAGATGAGAATTCCACCGGGCTGGGCCTCTCGATCGTAAAAAAGTATGTTGACGCGATGAACGGAAGCATCCGTTGCGAAAGCGAATATGGCCACGGAGCATCATTTATTCTCGATCTTCCGGCTATGGTACCGGCATAGGCCTAGCCTCGTATGTTACGTGCAATGGCACTGACTGCCGGCTTGAATTCAACCCTGGAGATGATTATTTCTATGGCTTTCCCGCCAAGAGGCTCGTTTGCTTCGGGAAGAGTGAAAGTAATGGCAAACCTGTTTTTCGCGCATGGCTTTGAGAAAGTAATCTCATCAACATCTGTGTTGCGTTTGGATTTATCTTTAGCCGTAAGGCGCAGCTGATCAAAAATCTTGCTCCCCGAGTTATTTGTGCTGCCGATATAGAGCATATCGGGATTGATGACTATATGATGCACGGATTTATTTTCGTTCTGAACGAAATTATCCTTCGGAGTGTGAACTTCGGAAATCTTCTTGTTAGTGGAATACAAGAAGTATTGCAGGGCATTTTGTGATTCGGTGTCGCCCCAATGGCAAATTTGAACTCCCAGCTGCGACAGTCCCCTGATGGATTCGGGAGGATTGGCATTCTCTACCCCGAGGTTCAGGCAGGCATTTCTGTCGAGGTTGTCAAGCTTCGAATCCACGTAAAAGACGTACTCGCCAAACCCCAATGACGAATCGGCAGTAAGCCCTGCTCCATACCACACGTCACCTTTCTTTTGAATCAGCATGTGAAGCCGCCCCATGCTGTCAATAAACACGTTATCGGAAGAATAAACGGAAAAATCATAGGAGCTGGTTTCTTTGTCCTCGCCGGTAGCCGTCCAGGTGATTCCTGAAAATCGTATCTTATTGTTTGAGTCAACTTTAACAATAATAAGGCTATCCCCTTTCGCGGGTGATTTTTTTTCTTCTTTCGGAGCCTTGCTGCAACCAGCGGCAATAAGAGCAATTGTGGCAATTAGCACGATAAAATACCGTTTCATCTGACTTCCCTCAATATTAAATATCTGGAATCAAAAGTATAGAAAAAAGAAATAAAAAAAAAGGGTTTATTGCTAATAAAGACGCAATAAACCCATATTAAAAGCCTGGTCAATTAGTCAGCAAGAGCTGCTTCTTTGCTGCGTTTCTTAATTGTGTTGATAATTTCGGAAACCTGCGTCTGAGTAACTTTGCTGAATACTTCATCGTTTATGACAACAACCGGTGCGAGAGCGCAAACGCCGAGGCACCTTGTGCCTTCAAGCGAGAATAGCCCGTCCTTTGTTGTTTCGCCAAGGTCGATTCCAAGTTCGCTCTTGAAGGCAGCAAGGATTTGTTCTGCGCCCTTAACGAAGCAGGCCGTGCCAAGGCAGATTGAAATGGAATACTTGCCTTTTGGGCGAAGCTTGAAGTAATGATAGAAAGTGGCTACACCAAAGACGTTGGCAGTAGGCACTTTCAGCAAGTGCGCCACCTGCTCCATGTGTTCTTTTGAAAGAAAGCCGTATTTATTCTGCACCATGTGAAGGACAGCAATCAAATAGCTTTCCGGATGCTCTTTTATCAAGCAATCTTGAATAAAATCGATAATTTCCTGATCCAGAGTAATCACAGTGTCATTCATTATTTGATCCCCCTTGGATATTTAGGTTCATAATGAGTGTGAAGCAAGTCATGGGCCTTATGGCTGCCCGGTTCGCCAAGGAATTCTTCGTAAACCTTAATAACATCCGGGTTCTCATGAGACTTGCGCACGGTCATTGATTCATCAATTGAATAAAGAGCCTGCTGCCTCTTCTTTATCAGGCCCGGATCGAGCGGATAAACATATTCTTCCGCATGAACAAGCGGCTGTCCGCCACCTGAAACGCAGCCGCCCGGGCAGGCCATGATCTCAATCATGTGATATTGTTTCTCGCCTGACTTGACTTTCTCGAGTATCGTTTTGGCATTATTCAGCCCGTTCGCCACTGCAACGTTGATAGTAAGGCCGTTGATCGTATATGATGCTTCCCTCAGACCTTCGACGGCACGAACCTGTTCAAATTCGAGCTTGTCAATTTTTTTGCCTGAAATCTTTTCGACTGCCGTGCGCAATGCAGCTTCCATCACGCCGCCTGTCGAACCGAAAATAACGGCCGCGCCTGTTGAAAGGCCAAGCGGCGAGTCAAATTCTCCGTCAGGCAGATTGATGAAATCAACACCATATGCTTTGATCATCCAAATGAGTTCACGTGTTGTGAGCACAGCATCCGTGTATGGGTATCCTTCCGGACTGTAATGCTCTTTGCGCTTTGCTTCGTATTTCTTGGCAACGCATGGCATTACTGCCACAACATAGATATCTTTGGGGTCAACGCCGATCTTTTCTGCATAATATGTTTTGATAAGCGTGGATTCCATCTGCATCGGTGATTTGCATGTGGAGGCATTATCAATCATTTCAGGATAGAAATGCTCCATGAATTTGATCCAGCCCGGTGAGCAGGAAGTGATAAGCGGAAGGTTTTCACCTTTTTCAACGCGTTGCAGGAATTCGGTTGCTTCTTCCATAATGGTGAGATCGGCAGCGAAATCAGTGTCGAAAACAGCTTTGAACCCGAGCCTGCGCAGTGCAGTGACCATCTTGCCCGTGGAAGGCTTGCTGTGAGGCAGCCCCCAACCCTCGCCGATCGCTGCGCGGATGGCCGGAGCAGTCTGAACTACGACATACTTTTTGGGGTCGTTCAAGGCTTTCCAGATTTCTTCGTGGCTTGTCTGCTCGATGAAAGCTGCAGTCGGGCACACGTTAATGCACTGGCCGCACTTGATGCAGATAGAATCGTCCATTTTAGCTTCGAAAGCAGGTGTCACGATCGTGTTGAAGCCGCGATACATCTGGTTCAAATTGTGAACGCCCTGGATTTCCGAACATACCCTGACGCAGCGCCTGCAAAGTATGCACTTCTCGGCATCTCTGATCACCGAAACGCTCGAGTTTTCCCACTCGTATTCCTTGCGTGCACCCTCGAAAAGCCTTTCTCTCACGCCAAGTTTATACGCGAGGTTCTGCAATTCGCAGTTGCCGTCGCGGTCGCAAGTGAGGCAATTTTTGGGATGATTATCGAGAAGCAATTCAACAAGGTCGCGCCGGGCCTGCCACAGCTCGGGAGAGTTAGTCCTTATGACCATGCCTTCCTGAATTTTCGTGGCGCAAGCCGGTAGAAAATTGCGCTGGCCTTCGACTTCTACGATACAAATTCTGCAGGCACCTTCCGTGGAAAGAAAGGGATGATAGCACAACCTTGGCACATGCGCTCCGATCTTATCTCCTGCCTGCATGATGGTTGTGCCCTCGGGAACCGAAACGCTCAAGCCGTCAATAACAGCATTTATATATTTCATTTATTTCACTCCTTCGTTTGTTAAATTTTTTCGATGGCATCGAACTTACATGAGTTGAAGCACTCGCCGCACTTGATGCAATTTTCCTGGATGATTGTATGAGCCTGCTTCTTTGTTCCCGAGATGCACGAAACGGGGCATCTTCTTGCGCAGAGCGTACAGCCCGTACATTGATCCGGGTTGATGCGGTAAGTGATAAGCTTCTGGCACTTCTGGGTCGGGCATCTCTTTTCATTGATATGAATAAGGAATTCTTCCCTGAAGTTCTCAAGAGCGCTAAGCACAGGATTGGGCGCGTTCTGGCCAAGCCCGCAAAGCGAAGTCTTCTGAACGAGTCTTGCCAGTCTTTCCAATTTATCAAGATCAGCCATCTCGGCTCTGCCGTCGGTGATCTTTTCAAGGATTTCAAGCATTCTGAGCGTTCCTTCGCGGCAAGGAAGGCATTTCCCGCAGGATTCATCTTTTGTGAACTCGAGGAAATACTTTGCCGTAGCCACGATACAATCAGTATTATCGAGGACGATCATTCCGCCTGATCCCATGATTGAACCAATGTTCTTAAGTGATTCATAATCAACGGGAGTATCGATCTTGGAAAGGGGTATGCACCCGCCCGACGGGCCTCCGGTCTGGATTGCTTTAAGCTGCCTTCCCTCGGGTATGCCGCCGCCAATATCAAAAATAACTTCACGAAGAGTGGTGCCCATCGGCACTTCAACAAGTCCTGTATTCTTCACTTTTCCGGCAAGGGCAAAGACTTTTGTGCCTTTGCTGCTTTCTGTTCCGATCCGGCTGAACCATTCGGCGCCGTAAAGAAGAATTGCAGGAACATTTGCCCAGGTCTCAACATTGTTGATACACGTGGGGTGGCCCCATAATCCGCTCAGTGACGGATATGGCGGCCTGATTCGCGGCTGTCCGCGCTGGCCCTCTATGGAGTGAATCAGGGCCGTTTCTTCGCCGCACACAAATGCACCGGCCCCAAGCCTTACTTCAAGGTCGAAGTTGAAATCGGTGCCAAGAATATTATTGCCGAGAAGATTTAATTCTCTCGCGGTGTTGATAGCTT
>CAZIHB010000100.1:0-7349 GCA_964538535.1 uncultured Hyphomicrobiales bacterium
TGAGGAACACGACGAGGGCGCTGAAGCTGTTTCCCCACGAGAATCATTCCGCCGTGGCAGGCGACGCGCTCAGGCCGCCGTTCCGCGAGGGAGCTTTCGACTGCGTGATCAGCTCGGAGGTCATCGAGCATGTTGTCGATCCATCGCTTTTCGTAGCATCGCTTTTCAATCTTGTGAAGCCCGGCGGCAGGCTGATCATTTCAACTCCCTACAAAGAGAAGCTGCAATATGACATCTGCATACATTGCAACAAGCCCACTCCGAGAAACGCGCACCTGCACAGCTTCGACGAGGCCCGCTTGAGGGAAGCGGCCAACCTTCACGAGGCGGCACGGCGTAGGATGATGAAACTGGGCAACAAGGCTTTGATTTTCAGCCGAAGCTACGTGATAACGAGGGCGCTTCCATTCAGGCTATGGAGATTGATTGACTTCGCCGCGGGAATTGTGATCAATCGCCCGGCTCATATTATTCTTGCCGTTGACAAGAAATAAGTGACCTCGTGAGGAATCGGGCCGCGAACCTGCGCTAAGATTGTTCAGCTTTGTCGCCGTGAGTATTATTACTGATTAAAAAAATCGGGGGAAGATGAGAAAGATGCTTAAAAAACAGGCCGTGATTGCCATGTTGCTGCTGTCCGGTTATAGTGCCGCGATGGCACGGGAATCTGATACCACGCTCGCTCAAAGGATAAAATACTTCACGGGCAAGTTCGAACTTCTGCTTGATATGGCAGGCAAAAACCATCGGGACACACTTAACCTCGACAAAGTTGTTAACGCGGCCTACAGGGCCATGTTCAAGGAGATGGACCCGCAGAGTGCCTACTTCACCAAGGAGGAGATGGACCGAATCCGCGACAACAACAAGGGCTCGACAGAAGGAATCGGCATTGAGATAGCACCGCTGAGGGATACCCTGACCGTTCTTACGGTTTACAAGGACTCCCCGGCGGACGCCGCGGGAATACGCCCCGGCGACAAAATCCTATTCATCAACGGCGAAAAAACAACGGGCTTCACGAAGAATAACGCACTTGAGAAAATCAGCGGCGAGCCCGGCACGAAGGTAGATCTTATAATTCGAAAATCGGGTGCCGGTGCATCTCTGACTGAGCTTTCCGTGCTGAGGGACGAGGTTAATTTGCCGGGCATCATGTCGGCATTCGTCATGGAGGACACCGATATAGGTTATATCGCTTTCAGCCGCGTATCTCAGAAAGCAGGCAAAGAGTTCCATGACGCGATAATCAGCTTGAAGAATAAAGGCATGAACAGCCTGCTGCTCGATCTGAGGGGCAATCCCGGCGGGAGTCTCGAGCAGGTGGTAAAAATGGCTGACGAGATACTACCCGCGGGAAAAAAAATTACATACACCGAGGCCCGCAACCCCGATTTTAAGCTGACATACGAATCCACTGCCGGCGGCTTGCTCGAGGATATGCCTGTAATTGTTCTGATGGACAAGAACAGCGCCTCCGCGAGCGAAATTCTGGCCGGCGTCGTTCAGGACTGCGATCGCGGGCTCGTGATAGGTGAAACATCATTTGGCAAGGGATCGGTTCAAAAACTGTGGAATCTTAAGGACGGCAGCGGATTCCGCATCACCGTGGCAGAATATCACACACCCTCGGGCCGGTGCATTCAGAAGCTAAGCAGCGGCGCGGCGGAAATTGACCCGGCCGCGGCGTTATATTCCGATCAGAAAACAATTGACGCGATTAAAAAAGCTATTGAAAGCACGGGCGGCGCCGGAAAGCTGCCGGTTTATAAAACAGAATCCGGCAGAACCGTGATTGGCGGCGGCGGCATTTTCCCCGACCATATAATTAAACCGGACACGATGACGCTGCTTACAAGAACCTTTATCCAGAAAGGTATTTTCTTTGATTTTTGCTTTGAATACCTGTCAGCCGCAAGGGCTGGCATTGAAAAAAGATATGGAAACGATTACCTGGAATTTGTGAATAAATTCGAGGTGAGCGACAGCATGCTCGAGAAATTCAAGGCATTCGCCCTCTCGAGGAATCTACGCAACGATGCCATGTTTGCCGCCGACAGGGAACTGACGCGCGGATATATACTCGCGTTCATGGCTCACTGTATCTGGGGCAACGAGGGGTATTACGCGGCAAGAACAAGGGGTGATAACGTTGTGGCCGGTGCCGTCACCTTTTTCCCCGAGGCCCGGAAAATATTAAATCACGATAAAAAGGATTAAAAGATGAGCAAAAAAAAATCAGTTATGCTTTGGTGTATTTCTTTCGTGGTCATGGCTTTGCTCGCAATATGGCAGCGTTCATCGGGGCCGACTTACCCCGTGGCGGGCAGCGTGAAAGTGGGAAACAACGAGATCAGATATAAAATGCCTCGAAGCCACTCCGGAGATGCCTCGTCAGTAATAAAAATAAAGGCTCCGGAAGGAATAACCGGAGTTGTGAAATACCGCAGGTTCAAGAGTCATGACGAGTGGTCGCAGAGGCCGATGACGCGTGAAGGGGAGAACCTCACGGGCGGGTTCACCCGGCTTGCCCCCGCCGGCAAGATGATGTACATAGTCTATTTGAAAGATGTTTCCGGCAGCTTCGTTCCGGCAACGCCCGAGGCAGTCGTGCTTCGCTTCAAAGGCGATGTGCCTGCATGGGTGCTGGTTCCGCACATACTCGCCATGTTTCTGGCGATGGTTGCCGGGCTGCGGGCCGGGTTCGATGCCCTCGCAAAGGATGGAAATCCATATAAGTACTGCATATGGACTCTCGTGCTGTTTGCCGCGGGCGGGCTGGTGCTTGGGCCTGTTGTCCAGAAATATGCTTTCGATGCATATTGGACGGGGTGGCCTTTCGGCAAGGACCTGACAGATAATAAAACACTTGTCTCGGTGCTGATGTGGGCCTGGGCAGCGTGGAGAGCGCGGAAAAATCCTGAAAAAGCAGGCAAATGGGTGGCGGCGGCAGCCGCTGTCATGCTCGCGGTTTACCTCGTGCCGCACAGCATGCTGGGCTCCGAGATCGATTACACGAAGCTGCCCGGGGCATAGCCGGCTTGCAGCATTCAAGACAGGCAATTTAGATCGTGATTAAGATAACAAGGAATAGCGGAGCCAGATTTCAGTCACGCGGGTTTCATTCACCCGCGCTTATGGATGGAAAATTTTGCCCGGTATTCCTTATTTTTCATCGGACAGGCCGGGGAACAAGGCAGCACCGGCAATGCTAATCGCTGGAAAAAACAATAAAATACGCGGCCATGTTTTATCGTTGTTGCTAATATTAGCCAATTTGATTATTTTGCCTGGAATGGCAAGGCATAAAGAATAAATATGGGAGGTTTGCCGGGAGCCGAGTGTTTACGCATTATAATTGTGCAATATCATTTTTGCTGGGCTGTGATGAGAAAGAATAACTTAAATCTGTTCGCCGGCATTTTAATACTGCTATCCTCAGGGCTGGCAGGGTGCCATAAGTGGGATAATTTCACCACTTATTTCAACACTTATTACAATGCTGACAGGCTTCTGAACGAATCAGAGTCCGAATTTGAGTATCAGGACGAGAAGAAAAGAATATTTCCGAGAGTATTCGTTCCTGATCCGAATATTTACACGCCTGCAGTGCCGAAATCGGGCCCGCCGCCATTTTTGGCGGAATTCATCGTGAATCAGCAGAAGAGGCAGCCCGTGGGCGTGAAACTGGATTCGGTGCTGATCAAAGGCTCGAAAATCCTTGCAAACCACCCGAAAAGCGATTACGTGGAGAACACACTCTTCCTGATGGCCAACACGTATTTCTACAAGGAAGAATGGCTTCCGGCACAAATTAAATGCGACGAGATGATAGACAGATTTCCGGACGGAGACCTGTCGCCCGATGCGCACATGCTACTGTCCAAATCCCTGATCATCCAGCAAAAACTCGACCAGGGCAACCTGATGCTTTCACGCACGGTTGATATAGCCTGGCAGAAGGAACGCTACGATATTCTTGCAGAGGCCTTCAGGCTCCAAGCCGAGCTGGCGCTTTACAGGAACAACCTGGACGACGCCGTCAGGCCATACAAGCAGGCTGTGGCGCAATCCGACAGGGGAGATCTCAAAGCCAGGTGGCAGTGCGACTTAGCGGCCCTGCTCTATCGTATCGGCCAATATGAAAGGGCTGCCATTGAGTTTGATAAAGTGAGGAAATACAGCCCCGACTACGTCACGGAATTTGAATCGCTGGTTTACAGGGCAGCGGCGCTTTCCCGCCTGGGGCGGTACGAGGCGGCGGAGAAAATCCTGACAAAATGCGACAATGATGGAAAATATAAAGAATGGAAGCCCTGGATTTATGCCCAGCAGATGAATATACTGAGGCTTCAGAAAAAAGAACCCGAGATGAAAATTGCCGAAAAGAAGGCTGATTCCGCTTATGCGAATAACGCTGCTATAGTGGCATATTATTTTGAGCGGGGTATGGACTACTTCAACAATCATAATTATTCACTGGCAGCCAAATATTTTGCGCGGTCGAGAACGGTGATGACACCCGTTTATGCCGCTGCCCAGCGCATGGCCAACCTCATGACCGCCTGGGAGAACAAGCAGCTGATGACGGCCTCCACCCTTGCAGATTTTCGAGCCGGCAAAGTGGTAAGCGATTCGGCGAGAGAGGCTTCGTCAGTGCTTTTATTCGAGCTGGGCAGGGTGCACGAGCAGCTGTCAAATCATGATTCATCTGAAATATACTTCAGGGCTGCCGCGCAGATGGTGCCGAAATCGAGCAAGGAAGCGCCGAGAGTGCTCTATGCGTACGCGCGGAGCATAAAGGACAGCGACCCGCGGGGAAGCGATTCGCTCTATGACATGATAGCCGAGAAATACCCCCTGACCGAGTACGGCAGGGATGCCATAAAGCTGATGGGCTATACGGATGCCTTTGCAATCGATACCGTGGCAGACCTCTATAAATCGGGTAATGACCTCAGGAAATTCGGAGACTATAATTATGCACTGAAGCAGTTCAAGCTGCTCTACACAACTTATCCCGACTCGAAACTTGCCCCCAAGGCCCTTTATTCCACAGGGTGGATATACGAGAAGAACCTGCATGTGATGGATACCGCACTTTATTATTACACTCTGCTGCTGAGCAAGTACCCGAACTCTGAGTACGCCAACGAAATCAGGCTGAGCGTGGACTACAAGAACGCCCTGCTGAGCGGCAAGGCGATTCCGGACAGCCTTCAGGAAAGGAAAACGCGGCCGTACATAGCCAAGCCGCCGGTGATCGGCCCGGAAGAAATGAACCGGCGCGAAATAGACCGCAGAAGGATGATGGATAAAAATGCCAAAGGCAGCGAAAAAAGTGCAAATCCGTTGGATATGCTTAAAAAACCCGGACAGATGCTGCCAAGCCCGAAAGATTTGATTCCATCGGATTTGAAGGATTTCAAGCTGCCGACAAACGCAGGTGATGCATTGAAAAGCCTCAAGCTGCCGACGTCGCCGCAAGAAATTTTCGGATCACCGGAGGATTTGAACTCCGGGAAGATGGATTCGACAAAGACCTCTAAACCAAAGGAACCTGTTAAAAAATAGCCGGAAAGCATGGAAGAAAACGAGAAGCCGACAGCAAAGAAAAAGACGGCAGGAAGGAAAAAGGCCGGAACCCCCGACATGGAGGGTTTGAAAGATATGATCGACATGCTGGAAAAACAGCTGGCATGGTATAAATCGTTCTTCGATAACGCGACTGATGCCGTGTTCATCGTGCAGCCCGAGACCTGGAGCATACTTGATGCCAACGAGTACGCGGCCACGCTGCTCGGGATGGACCGCGAGGAACTTATTGGCTCGACGCTGCCACAGTTCCGCAGGATATTCAAATTGCTGCACAAGACGAGCTCGCCGATTGTCCTAAGCGAGCTGTCGCTCGAGACGCCCGACAACGACAACCTGATGGTGGAAGTATCGGCGCGGTTTGTCAAGTACGAGGGGCAGAACCTGATTCAGGCTATAGCACGCGACGTCAGCGAGCAACATGCCCTGACTGACAAGCTCGTGCAGGCCGACAAGCTCGTCCTTCTCGGACAGCTCTCGGCCGGCGTGGCCCACGAGATCAGGAACCCGCTTGCTGCCGTGAACCTTAACCTGCAGATATTGAAAAGGAACATAGCCGAGGACACCCCCGAGGCGACCTACGTGGCCACCGCATTGCAGGGAGTGGAGAGGATATCGCGGATAGTTGAGGTAACTTTGAATTTCTCAAGGCCGGCAGTGCCCGATATACAGGGATTGAACCTGAACACGCTCATCCCCGGCACTCTCGAGCTTGTAGCTTCTTCACTCAGGCGAAAAGAGATCAAGGTGGAGCTTGCCCTTGATGATGCAATTCCACCTGTGGCAGTGGACGCAAAACAGATGCAGCAGGTCTTTATCAATCTGATAACAAATGCCGCGGATGCCATAAAGATGAAAGGCACAATAAGCATAAAGTCATACCTGGAGAAGGGTGGGAGAAAAGGCGAGGCCGAGCTTGTGGTTGTTGCCATATCGGACACCGGGCAGGGCATCCCGCCCGAGGACCTGCCGAAGATATTCAACCCGTTCTTTACCAGAAAGGCAGACGGCACCGGCCTCGGGCTGCCGATCACGCAGAGGATCCTTCACCAGCACAGCGGGATAATCGACGTGGAAAGCACACCCGGCTCGGGCACGACATTCTACGTGAAACTTCCCGCCCCCGGCGCTCTCAGGAATTAGCAGCAGGAGCATTATTGAAATCAATTTTAATCACTCATAGATAAAAAAAACTGTGTCGAAACAAAATTATACCATTGTTGTAATTGAAGACGATCCGCTTGTAAACACGACCGTGAAGGGAATCCTTTCGGCGAAGTACAACAAGGTTGTCACTTTCACCGATGCCCGCCAGGGGATGGATGAGCTGCATGAAATCGGGCCTGATCTCGTGCTTCTGGATATTTTTCTCGGCCACCACAACGGCTTGGACATTCTGGAGCAACTCCGCAAGCAGGGCTATAACATGCCGGTGATCATCATGACGGCATTCAGCGATATTAAGATGGCAGTCAGGGCAATGAAGCTCGGCGCCGAAGATTTCATAGTGAAACCGCTCGACCTCGAGCAGCTTGAGGTCTCAGTGGAGCGTTCCCTGAAGAATTTTGACCTGCGGCGTCAGGTGGACATCCTCTCGGAGCAGCTTCAGAAGGACCGGCCAAGCGAGATACTCGGTTCCTCGGACGGCGTGGTGCGCGCTATGGAAATGGCCAAAATTGTTGCAGGTGCCGAGGACACGACCGTGCTTATCTATGGCGAATCAGGCACCGGCAAGGAGCTGATGGCAAGATACA
>CAZIHB010000101.1:0-7330 GCA_964538535.1 uncultured Hyphomicrobiales bacterium
GAGCCCTCGGGGATGGAGACAACTTCACGTGGCTTGATCCTGAATACTTGTTCCGATGCCGTTGCGGCATTCAGCCAAGGGGAGTGGTGGATGCCTTTCAGCACGGCCTTAATAAACTCGGGCCCCTCGAACCACCAGTGGCCGAAAAGCTCAGTGTCGAACGGCGTGCATAGTGTGCCGAACTTGCCCGTGAGGTTCTTGTGGTAATTCACGGTGTTCTCGAGATGATGTATGAAATGGTTGGCCTGCAGGTCGATCTTGTCGCGTGTCCAATCAGGGTGGTATAGTGTTTTATACATCATGTCTGCCTTGTTATCAGTCACCCGCCAATATCTAAGCATGGAGCCCAGGTGCTTCTTGTGGAAATCAAGATAGTCAGGCTGGCCGGGGTAGCCGATCTCTCCGCTCCATACTTGCATCGCGATGTCGTAGTGGCGAACGAACGCGGCGGCTGTACCATACTGAGTCTGCTCGCCGGAGCTGATTTCATAAAGCCTCAAGGGGTTCTTGTCGAAATTCCAGGGCTTGTGGATGAAAGATGAAGAATGAAGCGGCACGAACTTTTCCTTGGCATCATCAAGGAACACCCCGAGAGGCCTCGATCCATCCAGAAGCTTCTCGTCGATCACGAAGTATTTTATCCCATTTCTTGCCAGCACCTGCTCCACTCCGGCCCTGAGCCTCGGGCTATCGAAAGGCGCGACGGGTATGTACGATTTCCATTCATAAGCGGGCCTGTATGCGCATTCGGGCAGCCAGGTACCATTCGGCTCTCTTCCGAAATGTTTTTTATAATTCTCAACGGCAGCTTTCATCTGCAGGTTGACGCTTTTATCGTAGCCAAGCAAAGGAAGGTAGCCGTGAGTGGCTCCGCAGGTCATTATCTCGATCGAGCCGCGGTCCTGAAGCGCGCGGAGAGCCTGCACAACCGAGCAGGAATACCTGGCCGTAAAATCATTCTTCCGCTCTTCATACCAGTTCTGCCAAAATTGTGTCAGCCATATATGGTGCGGATCATAGCCTTTGCTTCGGAAATCGGCTTCATCTTTTTTAGCCCAATTTATTTTATCGTCGCAATAATCGAGGAAAATCTTTTTAAAATCGGGATGCTCAAGCTGTTCGCAAAGGACGGGGGAAATATCGAGCGTGACTTTGGGCACTATGCCTTCGCGCTCAAGATCGTTGAAAACATTCAGCAGTGGCAGATAGCACTCCGCGACTGCCTCGCTAAGCCAGTCAACGCCGTGCGGCCAGCTGCCGTGATGCAGAACCCATGGAAGATGCGTGTGGAGTATCAAAACGTAGTTGCCGGAATGCATTTTTCTTACCTCGATTGGGAGAAACAAAGGTGAATAAACGAATTAACCGATAATTTAATCTAAAAATAAAAAAGCCCCGTCAAAATAACGGGGCCGAAAAATAAATTCACTTGAAGGGGTCAGCTTAGTTGATATGCCCCGAACCATCCGAGAAGCCCGGGAAACCGGGCATTCCGCCCTGCTGGTCTATGCTGATCTCGCCAAACTGCATCTCGAATTTTGAAATGTTGTCGTTGATGGCGCGGGCAAAAAGCTTCGCGTGCTGAGGTGTCATCACTATTCTCGCGTGCACCTTTGCCTTGGGCACGCCCGGCATGATGCGCGTGAAATCGATGACAAATTCAGCGGCCGAGTGGGAAATGATCGCCAAATTGGAATAGATCCCTTCGGCTTCCTTTTCGCCAAGCTCTATATTTATTTCCTGCGTCGTCGGTTCTTTTTTTTGATTCTCTGCCATTGCATCACCTTTGTTATTTTTTGTTGAGTTCTTCAAGCTTTACTTTAATTTCATTGATCTTGTCGCTGTTTTTCACGTTGCCGTAGAGTCTCATCATGAGATAGTAGTATTTTTCTTTTTCTTCGTCAATCACGGTGTATTCCAGCGACTGAAGCTTGTTGATCGTGGATTCCATCTGCTCTTTATTTTCAAGCAGGTAGTAAATTTCGGCCATGTCGGCATAAACTGAGTAATCGTCCTGCCATTTCTTGTATTTGATGGCCTTCTCGTAATATGAAGCTGCTTTCCTCAGGAATGGATTGTATTCTTCGGGGTTCATTTTGTAGTTTTTGTCTTTATCCTGCTCCAAAAGCTGTTTCTTTTGGAGAGCTGCAGCCTTGTTCTTGAATGCCGAGCCGAGGTTTCTGGGTGCCAGCTCGTTATTCGGCTGTATCTTGAGAGCTTTCTCGTAGTATTCGATCGATGTGTCGAAATCCTTCAGGTTGAAGTAAACAAAACCGAGTTGAAGGTAGTTAGCGGCATTGTCGGGTTCCTTCTCAGTAAGTGCTTTCAACTTGGCAATGGCTTCGTTTGTTTTGTTCAATTCAATATAAAGAGAAATCACGTTTGCTGATGCCTCGTCATTTGGCTCCAAAGCGTATAACATCTCAGCGTATTTAAGTGCATCTTCCTTGTGGTTGAGCTTGTAATTGTCAATGAGAAGCGCCTGGAGCACTCCGATTTTGAAATCGGCCGTCTGCATTTTTTCTTCCGGCAGCCAGTTATCGGGCAGATCGTACCTGAGGCCGAAGAGAGCCTGTGCTTTCGATTTCCCGTTGGGGCCGAAGAAGAAAATAGCCTCTTTGTTATCGACGTTGAACACCAGCATTCCGGTGGTGTCGCCCTGAGGAGTGATGTTCGGCCTTGCAACGAGTGGCTTGCCAAGTTTGGCAACAACCGCGCCCGGAGCCATGCCGAGGAATAACCCCTTTTGCTTCATCAGGTTGATTTCGGGCGTCATGATATCGACATAAGCTTTGTATGCCTTAAGCTTGTTTATTGTGTCATTTTTTGCTTCATAGCAGCTGCCCTTGAAGAATTCAAAATCGGCAATGCGCGGGCGGAAATATTCGCCCATATCGAAGAATTTCAAAGCCGAGTCGAGTTTTGTTTGTGATTTGTTCTGAAAGAACCCGTTGAGTGCGATGGTGCCGTTATTATAGCATTCCACCCACATTCTGCTGACGTGCATGACAATCCTGTCCGCCAGCCTGGGGTCGGTCACTTTTTCCTGGGCTTTCTTCAGGGCCTCGGCAGCGCCAAAGATATCATTTCTTGCAAATTTGATGTCAACAAGCAGAATATAAGCTTCCTGGCTGGAGGGATTCTTTGTCAGTTCCTGTTTGATGGATGTTTCAGCCTTTTCATAATCTTTGTTGTTCATAGCCAGTTTTGCAGTTGTCAGCTCGCGCGAGGCGCACTGGAAGCCCTGCATAAGTATGGCCGAAGACAGAAGGATAAGGGTTAAATAAAAGTATTTCTTCACTTGAAGGACTCCTGTTGTTTATGTTGAATCATTCTACATCTCAAAAAAATATAGCCAATCAAATTGCAATTTAAGATTTTTTTGACACGTAAAATAAAAAAAAACTCCCCGGAATTTCGGGGAGTCTGCGGGCTAAGGCTGATTCCTGACGAGGGATTTTGGCGCGGAATTTCCGGCCATCCTCTTCTTTTCGCTGCCGATATAATAAGTTATTTTATCGCCGCGAAGATTATTATCGTCAAAAACAGACGCGTGAACGAAAATATAATGGTTCGCCCTGCTATCGGCCGACACCATGTCCTTGTATATCTCAACTGCGTCCTGGAAGTTTTCCACTGAATCTTGCAATTCTACTTTATCCGCTGCAAGCAAAATGGGCGAATCCGATTCTGAAAAGCCCATCAAATACTTTTCCTGCCCGCATTCGGCCAGGTCGAGCGAGCCGGGGATAAAACCTTCGATTTCGACAGACGGGGATCCTTTTAATCCTATCTCCAATGCTGAAGCAAGGGACAGGTCGATGATATTTGCGGATCTGAAAGGGCCTCTGTCGTTTATTCTGACGAGAACGGACCGATTGGTCGAGGTATTGGTCACCCTCAATATCGTTCCGAAAGGCAATGACTTGTGAGCAGCGGTATAAAGCCCTTTATTATACCTTTCGCCGCTCGCTGTTTTTTTGTTGTGAAACCTGTTTGAATAGTGCGTGGCTTTGCCTTTTCTTTGATACAGGTTTCGGCGTGCTGCCTTCTCGCCGCTATTTGCCAATTGTGCCGGTTGAGATATAGTTATGTTTGGTTCGCCCGAGCCTTGCCGGCCCGGAGCGTCTTGAGCCCGCACGAGAAAATTGAAAGAAAGAATGGTAGCCTGGATGGCTAATGCGATTATTACAGCGCCCATGAACTTTCCTCCCGGAGTTTTCCTGTGCATTCTCGAATGCCCCAAAATAATTGAACAAAACAATTGCCAGACTTCCCCCCTTTGGAATAAGGAATCTGAGCTTGCTCCGGTCACCTCTTGATTAATGGTTAAAAATCAAATTTCAAAGAACAAAAAATCGTCCGTTTATTTTACTTAACATTTTAAGTTAGAAAAAATTGTTTTAAGATTCCTCAAATTATTTCCTGCTTGAACACATTCTAATAAAAAATTAATCACGATCGGCAAGGCTGAAATAAAAAAGGGATCGCGCCAATTGCCGTGATCCCTTGAATATAATCGATGCTATTACTGCTATAGCCGGTAACCGCTTTTAATATACACACCGCCGATGCCCCAGGTGTTTGTGCCGCCGAGCCTCAATTTATATGAAAATTCGGCGAAAAGCGATTGGCTGAAGTCTATCCGGAATCCGCAGCCCACATCCGCGTAGTTTTCCTGAAGAGGGGTGGCACGCGTGGAAAATACTTTGCTCTTGTCGAATTCTCCCATCAGGCGCCCGAATTCAGCCATAAAGCTCAATCTTGTGTTTTCAACCGTTTTCAGGCTGAAATTGGTGCCGATAATAAACATGTCGTTGGGCTGATTATCGATGTACCTGTACTTCAAGTACCCCAAAATCTCGGCCTTTTTGAAGTCAAAGCCGAAATGAGTGCCGGCGATCATCTCGAACGGGTTGTCCTGAAGGAAGGATTTTGCGGAGTCGCCGCTGGCGTTATCAATGCCCAGCGGAATTTTGACGTCAGCATCCAGTCCGAAAATACTTTTTTCCCTTTGCAAATCGTATGAAGCACCCAGCTGCAGGTGGTCCACCCGGAAGAGCGAGACCTCGCCTTTATGTATGCGGCTTGATGACATATCGAACACCCTGCCCGGCACCTTATCAATCAGCTCGTAATTCGTATAATATAGATAGCTCTCGTCAAGAGAGTAGAAGGAAAACGGTATCTCGGCCCTGATTTCGAAGTTTTCCATGGGGGAGTAGCTGCCAAAAACAGACCACGTGGATTTTCTATAGTCTGTAGTAAATTTCGAAACCGATGTATCGAGTGTCGTATCGGTCGTGAAGTTGCCGACATAATCGGTTTTGATTGTTTTTGTAATAACGTACAGGCTGGAATCCGGCAGCTCGGAAACCCTTTTATCATTATAATCAAAATAGCTTGATGCAGTGCTGTTCGAGAAAGAAATGCCGATCTGAAACTTCTTTCTCTCGGGCTTTTGGGCAGCCTCTTCCTCTGTGACTGGCCTGGCGAAAGCCGAAGAAAATGCTGATAAAGAAAGAAAAACAGCGAACGTGAACAGAATAAATTTTTTCACTATTGAAACCTATATTTTTTTCCTGAAAACATAAAAATACTAAATGTTGATTTATCTTATCGCCAGGGGCCTGCCGGTCATTTCCGCCGGGATGTCCAGCCCCATGATGTCCAGTATCGTGGGGGCAACATCGGCAAGTATTCCTTTTTCAACCCTGGCGAATTTCTTGTTGACAACAATAATCGGAACCGGGTTCAGTGAGTGTGCGGTGTTCGGCGTGCCGTCATCGTTGATGGCATAGTCGGCATTGCCGTGGTCGGCAATAATAATCGGGGTATATCCCGCGGAAAGTGCGGCGCCGACAACTCGGCTGACGCATTTATCAACGGCGTTGACGGCCTTCAGTATTGCCTCATAATTGCCCGTGTGCCCCACCATGTCGCCGTTGGCGAAATTCAGGGCAACAAAATCGAATCTGCCTGATTCCAGAGCGGGGACGAGGGCATCCGTAACTTCGTAGGCGCTCATCTCGGGCTGAAGGTCATATGTGGCAACTTTCGGTGATTTGATCAGTATTCTCTCTTCCCCGGGAAATACTTCTTCGCGTCCTCCGGATAAGAAGAAAGTCACGTGGGCATATTTTTCGGTCTCTGCAATGCGCAATTGCTTCAGGCCATTCTGCGAGAGCACCTCGCCGAGAGTCATTCTGACGTTATCTTTATCATAAATAACCCGGACATTTTTGAACGTGTCGTCATAGCGCGTCATAGTCAGATAATAGAGCTGAAGGGTCTTCATGCCGAATTCCTGCATGTCCTTCTGGGTTAATGCCACGGTGATTTCTCTCAGCCTGTCAGTCCTGAAGTTGAAGCAGATTACTACATCGCCATCTTTTATGGCGGCCAGCGGCTTGCCTGAGTGGTCGGTGATCACTACAGGCTTGATAAATTCATCGGTGACGCCTTCTTCATAAGAAGCGCGGATGGCCCGGAGAGGATCTGTGAAGTATCTGCCGACAGAATGAACCAGCGCGTCGTAGCCTTCGCGGATCCGTTCCCATCGTTTATCCCTGTCCATGGTGTAATAGCGGCCGGAAATCGTGGCAATCCTTCCGACCGAACCCTCGAGATGCCTTTGCAGTGATTCCATGAAGCCCAGGCCGCTCTTCGGATCGCAATCGCGCCCGTCCGTGAGCGCGTGGATGAAAACATTCTCCAGCCCGCATTCCTTCGCCACATCGCAAAGCTTGTAGAGGTGTTTATCGCTGGAGTGCACCCCGCCATCCGAAACCAGTCCGATGAAGTGAACAGGCTTCGAGTGCTCACGGGCATAATCAAAAGCCTCGCGCAGGACAGGATTATCGGAAATGGTGCCTTCGCGGCATTCCTTGTTGATCCTCACGAGATCCTGATAGATCACTCTTCCGGCCCCGATGTTCAGGTGGCCAACCTCGGAATTGCCCATCTGCCCATCCGGCAGTCCGACATTCTCGCCGCAGGTAAGCAGCTCGGAATGGGGATACTCGGCCGGCAGGCCGTCAATAAATGGAGTGCAGCCATTGAAAATGGCGTCTGAATTTGATTTATTTCCAATCCCCCAGCCATCGAGGATCATTAATATCACTTTGTTCGTCATCATGTTTCGGTTCCGGAAAGTGCTCATAAAAATCATTAATATCAAAACGTAAAATAAAGAGAAATATTAGCACTTTCTTATAGGAAAAAATTAAAACTAAAAAGCCCGGCCGCTGTGGCCGGGCAGATATGGAAGCAACGTAATGATTATTTTTTAAATACAATTTTTCCGACGGAGCTGAACCCGGGAGCCTCG
>CAZIHB010000102.1:0-7314 GCA_964538535.1 uncultured Hyphomicrobiales bacterium
AAAATCTTTCGATGAAGTGATGAAAAAAATTAGTGAAAAAACGCAGAAAGGCGATCTATAACCGGGGCTCCGTCTATGTTTGAAAAGTATTTTAAATGGCTGTTCGGCAAGATCGCGAATTTCGTGATCGCCCATCCCTATGGCATGTTGCTGATAACCCTCGTGGCAAGCATCCCGGCGTTCTATGCCGTCAGCTCGCTCACGATCGATACCAACCTTATTAAACTGCTGCCGAGAACCGCCCGGGCATCCCTCGCGACGAGGGAGCTGGAGAAAAAAGTCGGCGACGGCGGCCACTTCACGGTGCTCTACTCCGGTGCCGCCAGGGACAAGATGATTCAGGCAGTGAACTACTCGGCGGGCAGGATCAAAAAATTCGAGGAAGTCGAGTCCGTGCAGTATAAATGGCCGAATGATTTCATCAGGAAGTATAAATACGCGCTGATACCCCGCGACTACCTGAACAAGCTTTACGACATGTCGCTCGAGTGGGAGGCCAAGGTTAATCCCATGACGAGCAACCTTATGGATGAACGGGACAAACCCGTGAAGCACGGCGACGAGGAAGACAAGCAGGACATGGAAGTGATGGTGCAGCGCTACATGAATTTGCCCGATTATCATGAAAGCACGGACCATAAGGTGTTCGGTATGTTTATACCGACTAACCACGGCGTGACGAGCCTGGGAATGGTGAAGGAGCTTCATGACAAGATCGAAAAAGTGTGCAGGGAAGCCAAAGCCAATTACGGCGTGGAATACAAGATCGCCGGCAACCACATGAATAAGATCAATGAGTACAACATGATAATGAACGACCTGAATTGGTCGGGGTATATATCGTACGGACTGATACTCATAGTCTTGTTCTGGGCGTTCAGGACTTTCCCGGCCGTGCTCGTGATCACGCTGCCGATGACGCTGGGCCTGTCGTGGGGCTTTGCTATCGTGCCGTCAACTATCGGCTCGCTGAACCTGATTACATCCTTCCTGCTTATGATACTTTTCGGCATGAACGTGGACTATGCCATCTACATGACGAAGAGGTTTCAGCAGGAGTACCAGACGCGCCCGATGGATGAAGCACTGCGGATAATGCTGAACCAGACGGGCTATACAATCACCGTCTCGGGCCTCACTACCGCTCTGTCGTTCATGGTGCTCGTGATGTCCGATATGCGGGGCTTTTCGGAGTTCGGCATAATCGGTGCCATTTCAATAATTACCGTTCTCGCGGCAATGTTCACGGTGCTGCCCGCGTGCATTATAATAGCCTGCAGGTGGGGCTACCTGAAAAAAATGCACAGGAAGGATGATATTTACCTGAAATACCACAAATGGGTGACCGTGGCCACGATGACAGCCGTAGTGGCCGGAACCGCCTGGGCGGTATATGATCTGAAATTCGACTACGTGCTTTCCAACACGCAGGAAAACACGGCGGCCTCGAGGGAAATGGAGGCCGCGAGGCAGCTGCAGAACAAAGTTTACTCGGGTTCAATGGGCGTCGCGTCGATATACCTCGCGCCCGGCCTGACGACGCTTGATTCTCTGCTTGCCACGTTCGAGAAGCAAAAACTGAAGGACAGCACGTACATCGGAAGGGTAAGGAGCATAAGGGATTTCGCGGACAGCCCCGAAGGCTACAAGGAAAAGCTCGAAATACTATCTGACCTGAAGGATCAGTTCAGCGGCTCGTGGGTGAAGCGGATATCCGACACTTCGCTTAAGAACATGATCGCGGATTTTCTTGCCTGGGAGGCCCCTCCCGTTGCCCCGAGCATCAATGATATACCGAAAACGATAAAGAGCAGCTATTTAAGCAGGAATAACACGGGATATTATCTCGTGACGGTCAATCCCAACGTGGAGCGCAAGGATGGCAAAAACGCCATAAAATTCTCAAAGGAGCTCTACGGCATGAAGCTTCCGAGTGACGTCAAGGGGCCGATAGGCGAGACGATCGTCTTCGCGGAAGTGCTGAATATAGTGATCAATGAAGGGTGGTGGATCTCGTTATTCACCCTGCTGGGCGTCTTCGCGCTCGTGTGGATGCACACGAAGAATTTCGCCGAGGCCTGCTTCATCATGGTGCCGCTGCTCAGCGCCCTCGGGCTGTCGTTCGGAGTGATGGCGATGCTGGGGCTGAAGCTGAATTTCTACAACATGGTGATTCTTCCCACGCTGCTTTGCATGGGGGTCGATGGAAACGTGCACTACTACGACAGGTGGAAAGAGCTCGGCTGCGACATCGAGGCCACTCAAAAAGATTCGTTCGAATCTCTGACCTTGGCAGTGCTCACCAATCTGCTCGGCTATGCCGGGCTGCTGGTTGCAGATCATTCCGGGCTGAGGTCCATCGGGGATTTCGCCTGCATCGGTCTTGCATTGATTTGGGTGACAAACTTGTTCCTGCTGCCCGGGCTGATCAAGATATTCTATTCAAAAAAGATCAAAGCCGGAAAAGTGGCAGGCGCCGCGGGTGCGGCCATAGCGTTCATGCTGATTGGCGCCGGAACTGCAAAAGCGGCAGGCAGCGGCAATTTTGAGTATTTCGGCAATGAAGAAACGGGCACGACTTTCAGCAGCCAGGATACGGGCGAAGCCGGAAAGATGAAATTCAAGTTTATCCCATATGCTTTTTATAACGAGGAGCTGAAGTGGGCATTCGGATCGCTCGTGAGCATTAAAGGAATAGCCGGCGGCCCGGAATTCCTGAAATTCGGCGGGATAGCAGCAACAAACAACACGTTCTACGCCTATCTTCAGATGGAGGACTTCGTGGTGCCCGGGACGAAGAGGCTGTATTTCAGGCCAGATATTTACGTGGGCAGGCTCGGAGTTGTGAAGCTTTATAAAGACGTGCCTGGATTGACGGCGTTCAATCCGCCCGCGGGTTCCAATTATTCCGACGTCGAAAGCCACATAAATGCCGAGGGGGCCGATCAGTGGTACGAGTTTTCATTCAGGTACCTGCTGCCCATCGGGCACGGGCGTGACAACACAGAATTCAATCCAAGGCTTGAGAACGGACTGCTTGCAGGGAACGCCCAGGGCGGCACGAGCTGGAACCCGCTCGAGAGCGGCAGAAGCTTTCTGGAATTGAAGCCCGTTTACAGGAAAGAGAACCTTGGAATAGCAGCCAATGGCAAGCACGTTAACCTGACGTTGAAGACGGCAGGCCTCTCGTTCGGCCTGTTTCACGACAACATGGACTATAAATATAACCCGACGAATGGCAGCTTCAGGAAAATATCATATTTCATCGATTGGGGAGCCTTCAACAGCACGAGCGAGTGCCGCGTGGCACAGATTGAATATGCCAAGTATATAAACCTCCGCGGCAGCGGCCGGCCGCCACTCGTGCTTGCATTAAGCTTTCAGACCAGTGACTGCCCGACCTGGAACGATTACGACACCGAGAAAGTGACGCTGAGCGACGGAAGAGTCATGGAGAAAAAAATATATCACAGGCCGCAGTATTTCGCCGGCTCAACGCTCGGCGGCTACGAGAGGATGCGCGGATTTCACCAGTACCGCTACAGCGACCGCTCCATGATATATTACGGTGCGGAACTGCGCGACAACCTGGCCTGGAATCCGTTGAACAATTGGAAGGTCACGCGCAGGCTGGGCGTGGACTGGCTCCAGCTTGTCGGGTTCGGCGAAGTGGGCAGAGTTGCTCCCGCGTGGAGCATAAAAGAGCTGCACAAAGACATGAAATGGTGTGCCGGCGGCGGGCTGAGAGCTTTTCTGGATGGTCTTGTCGTGAGGGCCGATGTAGGGGTGGGCTCGGAAGGGCCGCTTATTCAGATGTTTTATGACCACCCGTTCTAAGTTTTTGCTTTTGTGGAATATTGAAATAATAATAATTGAGTTGGATATGACGAACAAGGAAAAAATAATCGAAGCAGCCATCAGCATATTCTCCGAAAAAGGCATGCATGGTGCAAAAATGGAAGAAATCGGATTGCTTGCGAAAGTGAACAAGGCTATGGTCTATTATTATTTCGGAACAAAAGAAAACCTCTATTGTGAAGTGCTTAGAGTGATGTTCGAGAACTTTCATTCCGAACTCGGGAATATAATTCTGGAAAGGATAAAAGAGCAGGACGACCCCGTCGAGGTAATTTCAAAATTCCTGATGGCTCAGTTCGATATCTATTCAAAGTATTCGTGCTATCCGAGGATTTTTTTCGATGCATTTTCAAGCAACAGAGAATATGCAAGCGTCGCCCTGCAATCATTGAGGAAAGAAAATATTCCCGATATATCAAAAATCATGAACGAGGTGTATAATAAAGGGGTAAAATCAGGCAAGCTAAGGGAATTGGACTTCGGGCAGGTTATGTTTTCCATCATGGGAGTGAACATAGTTTATCACTTGTTCAAGCCGTTCCTGCAAAGCCTGCTCAGGTATGAAATCAAGGAAGATCCCGAAACGCTTGAGCAAAGGAAAATTCACACGATTGACCTGATCATGAACGGGATACTGGTGCATAACTGACGCGGTACCGATTTACTCACCAAGATGTATGTGGATTAGAATAAGTCAGAGGAAAAACAGCAGGGGCGGATGTTCATTCGCCCCTGCCGTGCTGCCGGGCGCAGCCTCAAATTTGCAAATGGCCGCCATGCATGAAAATATCTCCTTGCAATTGCCTGAGGGAATGTTTAATTTTTAATTGGAAATTATTGTCCCGAAGCTATTTGAGAGGCGAATTGTGACTAAAATAATGAGTTTGCTGACGGCCGTGCTGATGGTGATTGCTGCCCTGGAGGCGACGGCGCAGCCCGGTGATTACCCGAAGAACCTGAATGACCTCACGAAGAAAAACCTGCCGCGCGAGGTGAAGGCCAAGGGTAAGTTTATTGCAGGCAAGTCGTGGGCCGACAAGCAGGGGGAGAATATTTTCGTCATATATCTCCGCGGCCCCGGAAAAGAAAAAGAACAAACCGGGGAAGATGGATCGGGCACGGAGTATTACGCGGAACTATTTGCCTGCCGCTACATAAACCCGGGCACCGGCTATGAATTACTCTGGACGTACAAGGATTCCGTCAGGCATTGCCCTTTTGATATGTGGCTTGGGCTGATTCCCAACTCGATCAAAATTACAGACCTGGACGGGAACGGCGCGGCCGAGGTGCTTTTCATCACTCGCAGTGCCTGCCGCAGCGATATTTCCCCTTCTTTCATGAGAGTGATCATGGCCGAGGGCAGCACATTAATGAAGCTGGAGGGGCTGATGGCGCAATCTGAAATTGATGCGAACTTCCCGAAAATAGACATAAAACACTTCGAGCCTGATCAAAGCAAAATTGACACCACGCGCCTGAGCTCGGACGAGAAATTTTTTCTGCCGTATGGCCGTTACACTGGTGCTGAAGAATTCAAGGGCAAGCCCCGCGTGTTTCTTGATTACGCCCGCAGGAAGTGGCTGGAATATGTTAAGGCGGATGCTTATGGCCTGATGGAGTAGAAGATTAGGAATAATAATTATTAACGATAAGATCAATAAAATTCAGGAAGGAATAAGCGAAGCTGCCGGAAAGTATGGCATACTTTCGATCCCCTTTTCCAGAATTGATAATTACATAGACGAGCTCGCCGCGTAGCAGTCCCCGCATTAAAAAAAAATGCGCCCCTTTCTTTCGGAATAGAGGCGCGTCTTATCCATATCAAATTGATCGGCTGATTATTTTGTCGGAATATTATTCAGAATGCCGATGAGAAGCTTCCATGTGTTCTGAAGGCTGGAGACGGACATTCTCTCGTCGGGTGAATGCACATCCTTCAGGTTCGGGCCGAAGGAAAGCATGTCCATTCCCGGGTATTTCTCGCCTATCAGGCCGCACTCGAGTCCGGCGTGAATGGCTTCAATCTTGGGCTGCCTGCCGAACATCTCGGCATAGATCGCGCTTGCTTTCTTGAGTATGGGCGAGTCAACGTTCGGTTCCCAAGCCGGGTAGCCGCCATCCTGCTCTGCCTGGGCGCCGCCAAGCTCGAGGGCTATGCGCACCTGTGCAGCTACGTCAATTTTCTCCGTCTCGACGGATGAGCGCTGGCTCGTGAGGACGAACACTTCATCATCCCTTGTCTCGACGATCGCGAAGTTCGTTGACGTCTGAACGAGGCCCTGGATATCGGGGCTCATTCTCTTCACGCCGTGAGGCATTGCATAGAACGAGGGCACGAGTCTCTTCTGGAATTCGGGTTCCATCACCTTGGCGGGCATTTCCGCTGCTTCGGCGAAGAGGTTCAGGTTGGGCTCTTTAGTGCGGAATTCTGTTGCGATTATTGATTTGAATTCTTCAATATACTTCTTGAAATCTCCCTCGGCGGCCTTGGCAACCGTCACGATGGCGAAGCCCTCGCGCGGGATGGCGTTGTGCTTGTTGCCGCTGTTGATTGATGACAGCCTGACGTTGAACTTGTTCATCAGGTTATAGATCAGGCGGTTCAGCAGCTTGATCGAGTTGGCCCTGCCGTCATTGATCTCGATGCCCGAGTGGCCGCCCCTGAGTCCCTTAAGCGTGATCTTGTAGGCCGCGGAGTCAGCCGGAACGGCGTCGGCTATGTATTTATAGGATCCGGAGGTATTTACGCCGCCGGCGCAGCCGATCGTGAATGTGCCTTCTTCCTCGGAGTCAAGGTTGATGAGCACCTTGCATTTCAGTATGTCATTCGCAAGCTCGACGGCTCCCGTAAGGCCTGTTTCTTCGTCAAGCGTGCAGAGCATTTCCAGGTCGGGGTGCGCTATGTCCGTCGATTCGAGCAAAGCCATGCCCATGGCGATGCCGATGCCGTTATCGGCGCCCAGTGTGGTGCCCCTGGCGCTGATCCAGTCGCCATTGACCTGAAGCTGTATCGGGTCGTTGAAGAAATCGAATTCGACATCGCTGTTCTTCTCGCACACCATGTCGATATGTCCCTGAATGCAGACGGGCAGCCTGTTCTCCATGCCCGGCGTGGCGGGTTTGCGGACGACTATGTTGCCGCGTTTGTCAGTAACTACCTCGAGATTTCTTTCCTTGGCCCACTTGATGATAAAAGCTGCAATTTTTTCTTCGTGCTTCGAAGGGCGCGGGTGCTGGCACAATTCTTCAAAATTATGCAACACTGCCTTCGGCTCCAGGTTTTCCAATACTCTTGCCATGCTATTTTCCTTTTTTTAATTCTTGAAAATAAATAAAACCGTTTCTGTGCAAGTATGATAAAAACAATGTAAGCCTGTCATAAACGGGATTGATTTCTTCTCCGAATTGGGACTCACGCTCTTTCGCTATGCTCCCCCCGGATCGGCGGCCGTA
>CAZIHB010000103.1:0-7312 GCA_964538535.1 uncultured Hyphomicrobiales bacterium
AAATTTTTTTTTTAGATTTGAATTCCATAGGGTGAGAACGTTATTAGTATGTGGAATATTTTTTGGAGGTGATCTATGTCTCAGATTAAGCTTGAAGAGCAAATTGGAGGAGTAATTCTGCATCTGAAAGGGCAGTTTATCGGTGGGGAAGAGACTGATGAATTACGTGATGCTTTGCAAAAAGTTTCGGAGCAGAGGCACAACACTCTAATAATCAATTTGGACAAGGTGACATATCTGAATTCCACGGCTCTTGGCGTTTTGATCTCGTCGCACGCAAGTTTCGCGAAACGCGAGGGAAAAATCGTGCTTTGCAACGTGAGCAAGTCTATCCAGAATATCTTTGTGATAACCAAGCTCACACTCGTTTTCAACATAGCGGAAAACCTGGAAGAAGCAATTAAACTATTATCCAATTAAATCATTGTTCTAACAAACGGAGAGTGTTTTCTATGAAAAACATGTTTAATGTTATTGTAATAACCCTCGCTTTGGTTATTTCTTTCTATATTTATTTCGGTGTTATGGGCAATCCTGCCAATTTCGTGGATCCTCTGACCAAACAAGAACCGAAAATGGGCAACGTGCTTGGCACAATCTATACCGGCGGCTTCCTCGTGGGACTTCTTCTGTCCTTCATTATCATTGCTTCGACTTTCGTTGTTGAGCGTTTCTTGTCAATCAGAAAAGCTCAGGGCAAGGGCAATCCGGAAATCTTCATTAAGAACGTTATCGGCGACCTTACGAAAGGCGATCTTGACGGCGCACTCACAAAATGCGACAAGCAAAGAGGAAGCGTGGCCAACGTGCTCAGATCTGCTATTCATAGATTCAAGGATATCGAGAACGATCCGGACTTCGCAGGCGAGAAGAAAATTGCCGAAGTTCAGAGAGCTATCGATGAATCCATGAACCTTGAGACTCCGCTTCTCGAGAAGAACCTTGTTATCCTCTCGACGATTGCTTCAATCTCGGTGCTTGTCGGACTTCTTGGCACAACCCTCGGCATGATCCGCGCTTTCCGCGCTCTTGCTCTCAGCGGCACGGTTTCAGCCACTCAGCTTTCACTCGGTATCTCCGAGGCTCTTTACAACACCGCCGGCGGACTTATCGGCGCCGTTATTTCAATCGTGTTCTACAACATGTTTACAACAAAGGTTGATAATTTCGTTTATATGATAGACGAAGCTATTTTGAATATCACGCAGATTTTCACAATCAGAATCAAGAAATAACCATTGTGAAACTATTAACAGAAGGAGCCTTCTGTGCCAAAAGTAAAGAAAAAAAGGATTGCGATTAATGTGGACATGACCCCTATGGTCGATATCACATTTCTGCTGCTGACGTTCTTCATGTTCACGGCCAAGTTCAAAAGCGAAGCCGAGAGCGAGCAGAAATTTATCATCCATAGGCCGGAGTCGTCAGCCGACACTTCTAAAGTGCCCACAAAAGATCTTGCAACAATCAAAATTGCTATAGACTCTACAACAAAGGATACTATATATTACTACGAAATGGTAAACGAGAACGACAGGGCTAAAGTGTGGAGCGCCTGCACCATGCTGACGGATGATCAGCGCTCGAAAGCGCAGGTTGCCGTCAACACGGAAGTTCTTTATGATCTCGTCAAGAAGACAAGGCTCGTGCGGCCAGAGACGATTTTCGCCATTGATGCCGACAAGAAACTCAGGTTCAAGTGGGTGCAGGACGCCATGGACATACTGAGAAAGAACCTTGCCACAAAGTTCAACTACGTGACGGATAAACGCGGCGGCGGGTTGTAACTTTTCGTTTTAATGAAGTGTCTATATTACAAGAGTCAAATAATAAGGAGATAGATTATGGCAGGTGGAGGTGCAGCGCTTGGCAGTGGGCCAAAGGTAAAGCGTGGAAAGAACTCCAAACGTAAGCCAAAAAAAAGGTTAGGTTTCCACATTGACATGACTCCTATGGTTGATATCACATTCTTGTTGCTTACATTCTTTATGTTCACAACAACGATGGCATCGCCACAGGTGATGGAAATGTCTGTGCCGCCGGAGATGAAAACACAGATCGATGTTGCAGCTTCAAAGCTCTTCCAGGTTTATGTGCGCGACGATGGAAAACTGTTTTTCGCAAAGGGGCAGGATGACCCGGCTCCTCTTGAGTTTAAGAAATTGAGGGACATGGCAATCAGGGAGAACTTGAGGGCTGAAGTTAAGAATCAGCTTATAACGGCTTTGAAATGCTCTGAGAACGCGCCATACGGAACGATTGTTAACATACTTGACGAATTGAACGTGGCTGAGACTACAATTACAGCAGAAGTCGCGAAAGACAAAGATGCCCAAGGAAAGCCTGCTAAACGCGAACGCAGATTTACTATTGCTCCTCTTACAGAAGATGAAATAGCAAAAATTAAGGGGCTTTAAAATGGCAAACACAACATCAATTTCGTTAAATGCTCTGCTGAGCGACTACGGTGCAATCGAGCTGAAGAAATTCATCAGGAAGCACACGGTGCGAGGTTTTATCATCTCGATGTCCTTGTTCCTGCTCTTGATTATTGGCTATTTCTTCTTTGCAGCCTCGGGCGGTTCGGCCATGAAGAAAACGGGGCCGACAATGAATAAGGTGAAATTGTCGAATCTGAAAGAACTCGATCAGAACCAGGTGGAAGAAATTGCACCGCCGACTCAGATGACGAACAGCGGCCCGGCAGCACGTGCAGGCAACCCTGTGCCAGTGCCGGATGCTCAGATCACATCCGACATGAAGGAATTCGCTACTGTTGAAGTGATGTCAAGAGCTTCTTCAGTCGGCGGCGAGGGTGTAGATATGGGTGGTATGTCTCAGAATATCAATTTTGAAACTGAGAACAAGCCGAAAGTTAACGTGGAAGTGCGTGAAGTGGAGCCGGCACCGGACGTGTTCATTCCAGTGGAAAAGGAACCGTCAACGGACATGGCCGAGCTTCAGAAGAGGGTGGTTTATCCTGAAATGGCAAAGCGCGCAGGAGTGGAAGGCAAGGTGATCATCAGGGTGCTCGTCGGCACTGACGGCAGGCCCCGCAAGATGATTGTCGAGTATTCCGACAACGAGCTTCTCAACCAGGCAGCAAAAGATGCCATCAGGCAGACTGTGTTCACGCCCGGTATTCAGAATAAACAGCCAGTAACGGTGTGGGTCAGCATTCCGCTTAACTTTAAGCTGAGATAAGACCAAGAGGACATTAGAAAAATCCAGGTAATGATAAACACTGCTCAAGAGTAAAGGAAAATGCAGGGAAAAAAATATCTCTTTTCAAAGACAATTAACTACGGTATCAGAGGGTTGATTGTAATTTTGGGGATTCTGCTCTTGAGCGGTGTTATTTATTCGGAGAATACCGATCCCGGATTAAGAAGGCTTTTTGGCGCAGTGTGCATATTATATGGCGTTTACAGGATAGTTATTTACAGAACTAAAATCAAGACGTACGATTTCAGCACAAGAGAGGAGGCCGATGATGAAAAGAAGAATGATTAGCGGCGCGGTGCTGCTGCTGGTTATATTATTCACATCTTCCTGCAGCGAACAGGCAAAGAATCAAAAACCTGAAGACACTGAAACAATGAATTCGGGCAAGCTTACCGTCTATTGCGACGATGCTATATACGACATGATGGACACGGTTTTCACGATGTATTCCGATTTTTATCCGAACGTGAAATTGACGCGGTGCAAAGAGAACGCGCGGAACTGCATGAGTCTTTTACTTTCAGGCAATGCAAGAGCCATAGTGCTTTCCAGGGATTACCTGAAAGATGAAGATTCGCTTATGAAAGCGTTCAAGGTGGCGCCGCACAAGAGAATTGATTTCGCGAAGGACGCACTGATTTTTGTTGTCAATCAATCGAGCAAGCTCGATACGATCACATCGGGCCAACTTGAAGCTCTGCTCACCGAGAAGGATACGAAGCTTGGGAAAATTCTGCCGGGAACTGCAGGCGAGCCGGAGTTCGCCACGATGAACGTGCAGAGCTCGGTTTACGCGCACTTATTGAATGATGTATGCAAAAGCAAAAAGATAACCAAGCCTGTAAAGACTTTTGCCTCGGCGGATTCGGTTTACAGGTTCGTTGAAGCGAACCCGAACGCCATAGGAGTTGTTTATTTATCAAGCCTGAAGGATAAAATAAAATACAAGGCACTGAAAATCAGCTTCAGTAACAAGAAAGGGGAGTATATATTCCCACACTCGGTGCACCCTGCAAATATAATCCGGGATTATTACCCATACGTTGTGACGCATTATTGCTATTTGCTTGAGGACAGGATGAACCTGCCTTACTGGTTTGCCGCATATCTTCAGAAGGAAGCAAAGGTAACAAGATATTACACGGACCTCGGAATTGTTGCAGTATTCGCGAAATATAAATTAATAGAAGAAGATTAATTAGGGGATTAAAATGAGATTTGTTTTAGCGATAATGGTAGCGTTGAGCGCGCTGGGTTTTACCCTGAATGCACAGACCGCGTCGCAAAAAGTTATTGACCTGATGAAGGCAAAGGAGTACGAGAAGGCCTCAGAGTTTATCCAGGAAGCAGTCACAAAGGAAAAGAACACCGATGGAGATTTCCTTTTGAAATGCGGTGATGTTTACATGGAAATCAACAAGCCCGATCTGGCTTTGAACATGTATAACATGGCTGCAGACAAGGACGGCAACAAATCCAGAATCATGAGGAAGGTTGCGCTTGCAACTTCCGAACTGAAACAATATGATAAGGCTATCAATATTCTAAAAAAAGCTCAGAAAGATGATAAGAATAACATTGATTTGGATCTTGACCTTGCAAAAGTGTATCTGCAGGCAGATTCAATGCCTCAGGCAGAGCTTGTAATCACGAAAGCAAGAGAAAAAGACAAAAAGAACCCGAAAGCCTTCATAGCTCTCGGAGATCTTTATTTCAAGCGCGGGGTGCATGAGCTTGCAAGGCAGAACTACGAGGAAGCGCTGAAGCTGGACGAGAAAAACGTGGAAGCTCGCAAGAACCTTGCAGAGTCATGCTATTGGCTGGGCAACGGTGAAAACGACAAAGACCTTGCCAACGAGTACTTCAGCCGTTCACTCAGCGAATGGGCAAGAGTGACAAGGGAAGATTCACTTGATTCGAAAGCCTGGTTTCAGGCAGGAAAGATCTGCTTTTTGGCAAAAATGTACAGGGATGCTGTTCCTTTCCTCGAGAAATACGTGACAATGCGCCCCAAGGGCACCCAAGGCCGCTGGTATCTTGCACAGTCCTACGATTTGCTTGGCAACATTGATTCCACGTACTACAGGGAAGCATTGAAACATCTGCCAATAGTCGCAACCGAGATGGACTCCGTGAAGAAGAGAGCCAACCTGATGATGGCAAGAGACCTATTCAACCTGAGAGATTATAAAGGTGCTATAGATCAGTTCAAACTGACAATGAAGGACACCGTTCTGGGCAACGATGACTACGGTTATTTCGGGCAGTGCTATTTCTCGACGAGCGACACTTTATCTGCCTTTAAGATCTGGGAAGAAGCCGCGGATAAATATCCGGATCTGAACTGCCGCCGCCTGGACAACATGGGCTACCTTTATAACAAGATGGCTTTGTTCGGCGACGCGATCAGGGTGCTGAAGAAGAGGCTGGCAACAGGCAAATGCTCCGGCAACAAGGATCATCTGGCTTACTATTTTATCGGCAACAGCTATCTTTTCTCTCAGCTTCCCGATTCTTCAATCGCTTATTTCCGCAAGGCATTCGAGATTGAAAAGACATTGATCATGGCAAAGGTATATGAAGGTGATGCATACGCAAACCTCAAAGAAATGGAAAAAGCAGTGGAGTGCTTCAACGAGGCAATAGTTGCCGGCAAGGCTGATTCCACATCCAACGCGAAATTTGCCATGAACACTGCATATCAGAAGATCTGTCAGATGTATCTCGAAGAAAAGAGCTTCAAAAAACTTATAGAAAAAGCTACGGAATGGACGGAAGCAGCCCCGACATCGGAATATGCATTCTTCTATCTTGCAGCGGCCTATCACAGCAGCGGCCAGGGAGCTTTGGCCTGCAAGTTCTACAGGAAGGTGCTGCAACTGAATCCGAACAACACCAGCGCCAAGAAGAATCTTTCTTCGCTTCAGGCAAGCGGCGGTTGCGGGGAGTAGCGGATATGTGGAAAAGATGAGGCGCGGAGCCTCATCTTTTCTTTTGGATTTAACGGATTATTTAATATCTTTGTAAGATTTGATATTGACGGATCCGGTTATGTTGAAAATCAGAATACATGGAATTGAGGACGGCGTCCATGACGTAGATCTTGAATCCGATGCCGGCAAGATTGAAGGCCTTTTTAAAGAGTTCTTTGGCAAAGTGAAACTGCGTGGTAAGCTGAGAAAGCTGGGTAAAAGATATGCTTTTACCGGTACAGCCGAATGTATGGCCGGGCTGATATGCGATTTGTCCTTGAAGGAATATGAGGAATTGATAACTGCTGAAGTGAAATTATCATTTCTGGCAGATACCGATCTGTATCTCCTCAAGGGGAAAGACGACGTGAAAGAGTCTGAGGAGTTTATTGTTCACGAAGATGAGCAATATGTTGACATAAGCAGGATAGTCAGTGAGATGCTTGATGTTAGCCTGCCTATGAAAAAAGTTGCGCCGGAATACAGGGATAAAGAGTTCGAAGATATATTCCCGGAATTTTCGGCAGAAAAAGCAAAAGAAGAAGGCGAAAACGAACGCGAATCGGACGATCGTTGGAACGCTCTTAAGAATTTGAAACTTAACTAAGTTGGAATAGTAGAGGATAAAGAAATGCCAAATCCAAAACGCAAGTTCTCTAAATCACGCAGAGACAAGAGACGCACACATTACAAAGCCACACCGGCAACCACTTCGGCTTGCCCGCAGTGCGGCGCTGCAAAGCTTGCTCATGCTGCATGCCCGGAATGCGGTTACTACAACGGCAGAAAAGTACTTGTTGCGTTGTAATATTTCAAGGCGGTTTGCTTTATTTTATTGAAGCATGCCGCCTTTTTATTTTTTGATTATTGACGAAGCTGATGAACAAAGACAACAATATAAAGCTGAAGATAGCACTCGACGCGATGGGAGGTGATTTTGCCCCCAGGAATGAAATTCTTGGTGCTATTGAAGTGTTCAAGGATCCTGAGTGGAAGGATCGGATCAAAGTGATACTCATCGGGAAAAAGGAAAATCTCGACAAGAGCCTTGCGGGAATCGACATCAGCGGCTGCGACATCGAGCTGGAATATGCCGAGGACGTCGTGACAATGCA
>CAZIHB010000104.1:0-7305 GCA_964538535.1 uncultured Hyphomicrobiales bacterium
ATCGAATATCGGAACCGGGGCGGCAAACGCCTGCCCGGGTTTACCCTGGTAATTCATCCCCCCCTTGCCGGGAGTGACTCCCGCCACGATCCTGGTGCCGTAATCAATCATCTGGCCCGCGTGAAAACTGCCCTCGCTGCCCGTGATGCCCTGAATAATCACTTTCGACCTTTTGCTTACCAAAATGCTCATTGTTTTCCTCATTATTATGGTTGACGGTATTGCAAAGAACCTCTCGGCTGCTTAACAAACTATATTAAAAGTATTTATTGCTAATTTATTTTAAAGTCCGCCATCCATTTTTTACAAATTCTTCAATCTGTGCTTGCCCGGAAAGTAACAAAAAAGCTTTTGAATTTATTGCTTTTGGCTTTAAATTATGCGGATTATATTATCATTTTGAAGTGCAAAGCATGTTCGACGAAATAAGCATACCGTTTGTTATTGAGGAAGTCTATCAGGGGTTCGCCAAGTGCGAGGGTGTGATCAGGACCGAAAGGAACAAGCTGATTCTTGAATTCCAGACCAAGGACAATTTTGTCGGCATGATCAAATCGGGCCTGAAAACGATACGCCTTGAGCCTTCGATGATTGCAGGCATCGAGGTGAAGAAAAAATTCTTTACTACACGGATGATTATCAGAACGAAGAGCATGCAGCCCTTGCAGGATATTCCCGGAATCAGCAGTGCAATACTCACTCTGAAGCTCTCTGGAAAGGACGAGCTCGAGGCGCGGCAGCTCGTTTCAAACGTGATGCATGACATTTCCGAAGAAAAACTGAAAAACGCGGAAAAATATTAGATAATGGCTTAAACTTACATGGGCCTTCAAGTGTCAAAGAAAGAAAATACAAGTGTTTAATTTTTTTTGGGGAAAAATATGAAAGCTTTGTTGAAATCCATGATCGCTCTCTTCGCGGTGGCATTGATCTTCGGTTTGTCATCATGCACGGACGACAAATCGGCACCCGTTTCGAGCGAGTCAACATCGTCGGACATCTACTCGACCTACGCGTTCACTCCATCAGCAGACCTTGCGCTGTCAACCATCACCGAGGGATCACTGAATTGCGAAGTCGGGCTTGTCAATAACGACTTTAATCTGACCTGCAGGGAAACGTGCACCTCAAAATTGGGCGAAAACATGCAGCTGCGCAGGGTGTTCAGGGAAATGAAGCTCACGAAAGAGCAAATGGCCCAGATTCCGGCATTTATGGCTGAATTCAACGAATGCCAGATGCAGTCAAAAATTGCGCTCAGGCAATCCGAGATGGCAATAATAAAGAAATCGAATGCTGATCTCAGGGCTGTCCTTGCCGACCTGAAAGCAGGTAATATCACAAGGGCGGAAGCATCACAGAAAATAAAGGCCATCAACCAGGAGACCCGGGAATCATTAAAGAACAATCCTGACAGAGCCACTGCTCTTGCTGCAATGAAAGCCTGCCGTGATAACCTGTTCGCTTCAATCAGAGGCATACTCACCGCCGAACAACAGGTAATCTGGGACGCCTGGGTAGCAAAAATCTCTTGATGACAGGAATGATTTACAACAAGCCGGCTGCATGAACGCGGCCGGCTTTTTTTATATCTTATTATAAACCTAAGAATTATAAGAATCTATGTCTATTGCAATCTTCACGGCCTGCGAGGCATATTTTTTATTGTATTCTTCCAATGCTGCCCGTATTCCTTTCCGAAGCATGCTGCCGGAGGGATCGCGCTTCTTGGAGCTTTTTATGATTATCTCGCGGCGGTAATTGCTCTTCAGCCGCGGAATCGCGGGCATCATGCACCCCTTCACTTCATAGGAGCTCGATGGTGGAATCATATCGGCAAACATGTTGCCATGGCGCTCAACTTCCGCTTCATCCCGGCCGTGCAGCTCTATCCTTATAAATCGTACAAAAGGCGGGTAAAGAGCCTTCTCGCGGTGGAAAATTTCCTCCTTGAAGAACTTTCCGTAATCATGCATCTGAACGCATTGCAGCACGAAATTGTCCGGCCTGCCGGATTGTATCACAACCTTGCCTTTCTTTCCCGCAGATCTGCCTGCACGCCCTGCCACCTGCGAGAGAAGCTGAAACGTCCGCTCCCCGGCACGAAAATCAGGAATAAATAACGACATATCTGCATCAATAACTCCGACAAGCGTCACCCTTTCGAAATCAAGCCCCTTGGCAACCATCTGAGTCCCGATGAGTATATCTGTTTCGCCGTCGGCGAATTTCTGCAGCAGCCGCCTGTGCGCGCCCTTCTTTGTTGTAGTGTCAAGGTCCATCCTGTCGATAGTGGCTTCAATACCATCTTCTTCAAGGATTTTCTGCAGCTCGTCCTCCAGCTTCTGAGTGCCCCACCCCGTCATCAGAAGATTCGTGCCGCCGCATGTGTCGCATACCTTTTTCGCATGAATCGTGTAGCCGCAGTAATGGCAGCGCAGCTGGCCCGAGGCTTTGTGATAGGTCAGCGTCACGTCGCAATCCCTGCACATAGGTATATCTCCGCAGTCATGGCATTCCACCTGGGGGGCATAGCCGCGCCGATTCTGGAAGAGAATGACGCCTTCTTTCTTCCTTATTCTTTCCTTGATCTCATCAAGCAGAATGCTGCTGAAAGCACCGTTCACCCTGTTATTTTTCCTCGCGTCGAGCATATCAACAACCTGGACATCCGGTAGAGAAGCTCCATCAGCCCTTTTGGAAATTTTAAGGAAATTATACCTGCCAAGCGAGGCGTTCATCATGGATTCGAGAGAGGGTGTCGCCGAGCCGAGCACGACGACGGCATTCTCGATCCTGCCCCGGACCACGGCGCAATCCCTCGCGTTATATCTCGGCGCGGGAGATTCCTGCTTGAATGATTGCTCATGTTCCTCGTCAACCACTATAAGGCCCAGATTATCCATTGGAGCAAATATCGCGCTGCGGGCACCGATCACGATGCTCTTTTCTCCCCGCTCGATGCTGCGCCACGAATCGAAGCGCTCTCCATGCCCCATCTTGCTGTGAATGACCCCTATCATCCCGGGAAATACATTCTCGAACCTGTCGATCAATTGTGGTGTCAAGGCTATTTCGGGCACGACAAGCAGGGCCTTCTTGCCCGATTCGAGCGCAAGGCGGATCGCGTGTATATAAACCAGCGTTTTCCCGCTCCCCGTCACACCGTAGAGCATGAAATTCTTATTCTCGCATTTTTTCATGGCATCGGCAATGCTGTCATATGCCGCCTTCTGCTCGAGAGTCATCTCGAGGAGGGATTCGTTGCCGGAGGCGAGTGAGCCATTGTTCTCTTTCATTTCATAGCGGTTCACTTCAATCTGATAGATTTCGATAAGCCCTTTTTTCTCCAGCGATGCTGCCGAGGCAAGTGAGGAACGGGATCCGGCCACTGCTTCGGCAAGCAGAATTCGGTCTTTCCCTTCATTTTGCATGAGATAGACATGGCTAAGCAGCAAAGACTGTTTAAGCGCCTTTTTATCAAGCTCGTCCAATGCCTGCTTCAATCTGTCCTCATTCTCTATTAGTTCCGGCTTGAGACGCACTGCTTTTGCCATCTTGGGCCTGACCGGCTGATCAATGATTCTCTCGCATTCGATTATTCCTGCATCGACGAGCGCGTTAAGCTGGGCGGATATTGCCCCGCTGCCCAGCAAACCTTCCAGGTATCCCACGGACACCGGCTCGAACCGGTTCATCAGCTCGCACAGCAGCGCGTATCTTTTCGGGGCACGCTGTTTCATCTGCTCGAGCTCGCGTGCTTCAGGCATACTGATTATTCGGGCCTTCAGCACGCTGTCCGCGGCCAGGCCCTGCGGCAGGGCAGCGCGGAGAGTTTCACCGTAGGATGCCATGTAGTAATCAGCCACCCAGGCTGCAAATTTCATCATGTTTTCCGAGAACACAGGAGAGTCATCGAGTATTTCAATCGCCTCGCGCAGCTTGCCCTCGGCCTCGATGTCCGCGCCAGATTCCGCGATAATCCCGGTAAGAGTCCTCTTACCGAACGGCACGAGCACCCTCCGCCCTTCAAGATGCCCGGTATCGGCACCCTCAGGCAATAAATACGTGAAAAGCTTGTCAAGAGGTAATGGAAGCGCGACTTTTATCTTCATATTTGTTAATTTTGACAAGTTTCTTTGTCCGATTCGTGGATTATTGAAGTATTATTTGGGTTATTTCCCAACATATGAGCAAAAATAACGTATTTATTCAAAATTGAATGTTGAATTGTTTGGATGGAAGAGCAATGTCAGGCAAAAGACTTATGAACGTAAAGCTACTAAACGCGATGGCTGTATTATCGATTTTTTTAGTGTTTTCAAGCTGCAAGGCACGCACGGCCGAGTCTGTATATACCGAGGCGCGGAGCGAACAATCCAATGATATATCAGGCCGCGACATAACTTCGTCAAGGCAGAACGCCATCACACGCGCTGTCGATCTCTGCAGCCCGGCTATTGTCGGCATCAACGTGACTGAAGTCCGCGAGGTTGTCTATCGCGATCCTTTCAGCGACATGTTCGACGATCCTTTTTTCGGCCGCTTCTTCGGCCAGAACAGGGGCAGCAGAACGCAGAAATATCAGGTGCAGGGCCTTGGTTCGGGATTCATAATTTCCTCTGACGGCTATATCCTGACGAATCACCACGTGGCGGGAAACGCTTCGAAAGTTGTTGTGACCATGACAAATGGCGAGAAATACAATGCAGAACTCGTCGGTTCCGACATGGCCAGCGACGTGGCGCTGCTGAAAATTGACTGCAAGAACCTGCCCTTTCTGAAACTTGCCAATTCAGACAACGTCATCGTCGGCGAGTGGGCAATTGCATTTGGCAACCCGTTCGGGCTTTTCGATATTAATGCCAAGCCTACGGTAACTGTCGGTGTGGTTTCAAATAAAAATATCAACTTCGTGCAGGAAGACAGGCCCTACACGAGAATCTACAGGGGAATGATCCAGACGGACGCGGCAATCAGCAGCGGAAACTCGGGCGGGCCTCTTGTCAATTCCCTTGGTGATGTCATCGGCATGAACACCGTAATATTCTCCACGTCGCAAAACTCGCAGGGTGCCGGAAGCATCGGAATCGGTTTCGCCATCCCGATAAACAGGGTAAAAAAGGTCGTTGACCAACTGAAAAATCATAAAAACATAGACAGGAACTTCTCCATTGGCTGGGAAGTACGTGAAATCGACGAGCAGCTGGCCCGCTACCTGAAGTTGGACAGCAAGCGTGAGGGCGTTGTCGTGTTTTCGATCGAGCGCAATTCTCCCGCTGAATCCGCCGGACTGCAACCGGGAGACATCATAACCGAGATAAACGGCTCGCTGATACGCAGGGACACTGATTTCAATATAATTGTAGGCGACGCCGTTGTCGGGGATGTCCTAAATTTAGTAATTTTGCGTGATGGAAAAAGCATTAAGAAAGATTTGTTGCTTAAATCTAACAAAAGGTAAGCTTTGGATACGAACAACGTCAGCATACTCAGATCGGAAAGCCTAATCAGAAAATTCAAGCAGAGAACTGTAGTAAAGGGTGTTTCTCTCGAGTTAAAACAGGGCGAAGTCGTAGGCCTGCTGGGGCCGAATGGTGCCGGCAAGACTACGACGTTCTACATGATTGTCGGCATGATAAAGCCTACATCCGGTTCAGTATTTATGGATGGAACGGACATCACGGGCAAGGCCATGTATAAGCGTTCGCACCTGGGCATAAGCTACCTGCCGCAGGAATCATCCATCTTCCGGAAAATGAGCGTTGAAAACAACATAAAGGCAGTTCTGCAGCTGCGCAGGATGTCGTCCAAAGCAAGAAAGGAAAGACTTGAGGAATTGCTCGAAAATTTCGGGATCGGCCATATCCGCAAAAGCAAGGGCTACATGCTCTCCGGAGGCGAGAGGCGCCGCTGTGAGATTGCCCGCACTCTGGCCGCCAACCCGAAATTTATTCTCCTCGACGAGCCGTTCGCCGGAATTGACCCCATAGCAGTCGAGGACATCATGCGAATGGTGCACAAGCTCAAGGAGCAAGGCATCGGTGTGCTTATCACCGACCACAACGTGCACGAAACACTCTCGATCACCGACCGGGCATACATACTGATCGACGGCAACATATTCATCTCCGGCACCGCAGGGCAGATTGCCGAAAACGAGGAAGTACGGAGGATGTATCTTGGCGAGTCGTTCACGCTCGAAAGATACAACCTGGAATAAAAAAGCAGTAATAATAACGCGATTCATTGCGAAGCTGTTACACGGAAAGAGGCTTACGGATATTATTCAGACCGGTGCTTTCAGTTGGCACCCGGCTGCCCGACAAGTTCGGATCGGCCATTTCGGATTTATCCATGAGCACCCTCACCGCGAGGCAGCTTTTTTTTATTGCCTTTCCTTGAAAATTGGCGGGTTCAATATTCGAATTCTTATTAAATTGCTGTTATTTTTCAAATATCATGGCGGGGCACCTTATGAGTGAAAAATATCAATTCCCCAAAATAATGGGAATACTGAATGTTACTCCCGATTCTTTCTCGGACGGGGGCAGATTCTTTGATAAGAACAGGGCAATCGACCATGCTCTGGATATGCTCGACAGCGGGGCTGATATCATTGACGTGGGCGGAGAAAGCACAAGGCCAGGCGCCGATGATGTCAGCATAACCAATGAACTGGCACGGACAATCCCCGTGATCGAAGGCATAGTGCATGAAAGGCCCGAGACGATAATCTCGATCGATACAACAAAAGCCGAGGTAGCTGAATCAGCATTGAGCTGCGGCGCATCGATAATTAACGACATCAGCGGGCTCGATTACTGCCCGGAACTTGCCATGACAGCCGCAAGATATGACGCGGGGCTGATCGTGATGCACATGCAGGGCAAGCCCCGCACAATGCAAAAAAATCCGGTATATACCGACGTTGTTAAGGAAGTATCTGCCTCGCTCAGAGAAAAAATCGAGAAGGCACGCGCAGCCGGCGTGAAAAACGTGATTGCCGATGCCGGAATCGGCTTTGGGAAAACGCTCGTGCACAACCTTGAACTGCTGAGGCACCACGAAGAGTTCAACTCACTCGGCGTGCCGCTGCTTCTTGGCATTTGCAGAAAATCCTTCATAGGCGAGCTGCTCGGAATAGAGCAACCCGAGGAAAGAGATGTGCCGACTGCTTTGATACATGCTTTGATGCTTTCGAAGAAAATTGACATCATCCGCGTCCATAATCCGAAGATTTTTTTGCAGCTGAAAATACTTTATAATTCTATTACTTAGCGCCACTCGAAAATATTTTTTTAT
>CAZIHB010000105.1:0-7265 GCA_964538535.1 uncultured Hyphomicrobiales bacterium
GATAAATCCTATTCGTTCGGGGTGGATGTAAGCATGGGGCATTACGGTATCGGTGCCATCAGCAACAACGATAAGGATGGCAACAACTTCACGAACACCGTCATGCTGAGGGTCGGAGCGAAGGACAGGACGATCATGGAAGATATGCCCTTCATGCGCGGCCAATACATGAAGCTCGATATTAGCGGCCCCATTGCCTATCAAAGCTATATCTGGTTTGATAAATCTAAAACTTTGCTCGACATCTTATGCTTCATCGACAGGGCAAAGCGCAACCCGAACATCAGGGGCATAGTTGTGAACGCTTCCGGAATGCAGGCCGGCAGGGAAATGGCCTGGGAGATCAGGGACAAGCTGCGCGATTTCCGGGAAGCAGGGAAGAAGGTAGTAATATTCTTCGACAGGGGCGACATCAATCTCTATCATTTCGCATCAGTTGCCGACAAAATAATCATGGACACGCAGGGAACGATGATGCTCAACGGCTATGCCATGGGAAGAAGCTATTACAAGAGGCTGCTCGACCGCTGCAACATCGGCTTTGAAGAAATCAGGCTGTTTAAGTATAAATCTGCCGTGGAGAATTTCGCGCGGGACGAAATGTCGGAAGGTGACCGGGAGCAAAGGCAGAAGCTTGTAGATGACTGGTACGAGATAACAAAGAATGAAGTATGCACTTCAAGGCACATATCAAATGATAAATACGAGGCTCTCGCGAACGGCAAAATAATGATAATGCCGGATGAGGCCATAAAAGAAAAGCTTGTTGACACCCTCGGCCGCTGGGTGAATGCCGAGGATATCGTGAAAAAGCTTGACGCCGGCTGCATGAATTTCGTTGATCCGTTCTTAGTGCTCGATGATCCCGATCCCGTGGACGACAAGTGGAGCGAATCAATCCCGAAGGTGGCTGTTATATATGCCATTGGCGCGTGCAGCATGGAGGGTGGAATCAATGCCCGCTCTCTCGTGGATGACGTGAAGAAAGCGATGGCTGATAATAGTATCAAGGCCGTGGTGCTGAGAGTGGATTCCCCCGGCGGCGACGCCATGGCATCGGATTACATCGCTCAGGTGATACGCGATTACAAGGGCAGAAAGCCGATAATCGTCTCGCAGGGCGGAGTTGCCGGATCAGGCGGATACTGGCTCTCGATGGACGGGGATAAGATTGTCGCCGCGCCGATGACGATCACGGGGTCAATCGGTGTCATTTCATCCTGGATATATGATAAAGGACTGCAGGATTCGCTCGGTATCTCCACTTATATAGTGAAAAAAGGCAAATATGCCGACCTGGGCTATCCTTTCTCACTCCCGATCATCGGTATAGGGCTGCCCGTCAGGAACCTTAACGCCGATGAGAGAAGCCAGTTCGAGGGCAGCATAAGCGCGATGTACAAAGAATTTGTCAGCAAGGTGGCTGACGGCAGGAAGCTGAGGAAAGAGAAAATTGACAGCCTCGCGCAGGGCAGAGTGTGGACCGGCATGGAAGGCAAAAGGAACGGGCTCGTGGACGAGCTTGGCGGCTTGTGGGATGCAATCCTTCTCGCTGCAAAATCAGCCGGCATAGAAAAGACAGACAATCTGCAGTTCGTGGAGTATCCCGCGAGGAAGCTGTTCAATTTCGGCAGCCTGCTGCCATCGCCATTTGGAAGCGCGGTGAAAGCGGAAGAAATCACGAGGGAGCTTGAAGTGCTCAAAAGCAGGCTCGACAGCAGGGGGATGCCCATGCCGGTAGTCGATCTTGAGTACTACGATTATTTACAGAAATAATGGAAATATGATATATTTTAAAAAAGAAGCCGCTTCGATTGCATCAGAAGCGGCTTCCATATTTTTAAACTGCAGCCCGATATTTGTCAGGAGTGCTCCTGCTCGAGCCTTTCAAGCACCTGTTCGTAGGTGGAGCAGGTCAGTATGTCGTTAGCCAGATCCATAGCCGTGGCGTAGTCTATATTTAATATTCTGCTTTTAAGCTCGAGAAGCACCGGCGGCGCCACGCTCAGTTCGTCCACCCCGAGGCCGATAAGCAGCGAAGTGGCTGCTGCATGACCGGCCATCTCGCCGCAGATGCCCACGGGTATCTTATGCTTGTGCGCGGACTTGACGGCAAATTTCATGAGTCGGATCACGGCAGGATGGAAGGGGTTGAAGATGTCGGCAATCAGCTCGTTCGTTCTGTCGGCGGCGAGCGTGTATTGGGTCAGATCGTTTGTGCCGATGCTGAAGAAATCGACCTTCTCGGCCAGCCCGTCGGAAATCAGGGCCGCGCCGGGTGTTTCAATCATTATGCCGAGTGGCATCTTTTTGTCGAAAGCCACATTTTCCCGCGCGAGCTCTTCCTTGCATTCCTCAACGAGCTGAAGCGTGTCCTCAACTTCTTTCAGGGTGCTGATCATGGGGAGCATGAACCTGATATTTTTGATAACCGAGGCCCTCAGTATGGCGCGTATCTGTGTGCGGAACACGTCCGTGCGCGAGAGCAGGAAGCGAATTCCCCTGAATCCCAGCGCGGGGTTTTCCTCGCGTTTCGGCAGGCCTTCGGCGAATTTATCGCTCCCGATATCGAAGGCTCTTATGGTGACCGGTATCGGGTATGCCCTTTCCGCAAGCTCTTTATACCACGCGTATTGTTCTTCCTCGGGCGGGAAATGATGCTCGGAATAAATCAGACTCTCCGAGCGGACGAGCCCGATGCCTTCTGCCCCGACCATAAGCGCTGATTTTATTTCTTCAATCTGGTCGATGTTGCCGAAGAGGTGAATTTTTCTTTTGTCGCTCGTCTGGGTTTTCAGCTTGATGATCTCGCCCAGTTTTCTGCGCCTCTCGTCGGCTTCTTCTTTGATTTTGTTGAAACGCTCGACCTGGTCTTCACTCGGGTTGAAAACGACATGCCCTGAATACCCGTCAACGATGACGTTCGCGTCGCTTTCGATGAGTGTGGTGCAGTCCTTCACGCCGATTACTGCCGGGATTTCGAATGAACGGCAGAGTATGGAAACGTGTGACGCGATGCCGCCGACCTCCGTCACTATAGCGAGCACGCCGGACTCCTTGAGATTGACAAGCTCGGTGGGAGTGAGGGATTGCGCCACGATAACGGCGTTTTTGGCAATAGCGTAGAAAATGCTGTGATGGCGGAGTGTGGAGAGCAGCCTCTTCTTGATGTGATCCAGCTCGATGGCGCGTTCGCGCAGTATCTCATCTTTCGAGAGCTTGAAATACTGCTGCTGCTCTTCAAATTCCTGAACAACGGCAGACTCGACGGCAAAGCCGTTTTTGATTCTCTCTTTGATTGATTCCTCGAGAATCGGGTCGCACAGTATGAGAAGATTTGTTTCAAGTATTGCAGCGACGTTGCCGCCCTCGGGTTTTACTTTTTCAATCACCTCGTTGAATTCGACGATCAGCTCGGCCATGGCCTGCCTCAGCCTTTCAATCTCGGAAACTATCCTGGCAGGCTCGATTTTTTCATTGGGGCTGATAAGCGTTTCGGGTTCGATGACGAGCGCCCGGCCGATAGCTACACCGGCGGAGCTCGGAATGCCTTTCAGGACTCCGTGCAGATCCACCTGGCTGACGGGGCGCGTTGTGCTTTCCTTTGATTTTTGCCCTGCGGGCTTATCAATGTTGTGTTGCGTGTTCAAGTGTTATAACTCCCCAAAACCATCTTCGAACAAACCGCAAAGAGCATCCATGGCTTCTGTCTCGTCCTCGCCCTCAGTTTTCAGGGTCAGCGTGCATCCCTGTTCGGCCGCGAGCGTCATTACGCCGATAATGCTTTTCCCGTTGATCGGGAAACCGTCACGAATCAGGTAGATGTCGCTTTTGAACTTGGCTGCCAGCTTGACGAGTGCCGCTGCCGGCCTTGTGTGCAGCCCTGCCCTGTTCTTGACTGATACTTCTTTCTCGATCATATCTTTACATAATTGTATTAGTAAAAATTCAAGCCTTGGCAAAAATAAGCAAAAATGGGTTTGCGATTTTATTTTAATTTGACGGCGCAATTAATCCTATGGAGCAAGGCCTCATTCCGTGATGATAATTCATCCATGATAATGATAATGATATCCATGTGCTCCTTGTCGGCATGGCGGAAGGAAGAATAGAGCGTTTCGGGCAGAAGCTCTGCCGATTCGATATTTCCGCGGGCGTCGAGCACAGCTGAAGCCATTCTTCCCGGGAACCGCGAGAGCACGAGAGCCCTCAGGTCGGGCTGCCGGGCAAGAAATTCCGCGGCATCGTGTTCGTCAGGCATTATTTCGACCCTCGCGGCGGGCTTATATCTTTGAATGCCTGCCATCGGCACTTTGCCTGCTGCTGCAAGGACTTTTTCGCCCAGGGTGTCCTCGATTTCTTCCTTTGATATTACTCCGGGCCGGAGTATGGCTGGGGGGCCGACAAGGCTGATTATTGTCGATTCGATGCCGAATTTTACTTCGTCGTCCTCGAGGACGGCCGGAATTTTGCCCGAAAGATCATCCAAGACCTCTGCAGCCGTTACTGGTGAGGGCTTGCCCGAGATGTTGGCCGAAGTGCCCGCCACGGGCCTGCCAAATGCCTTGAAGAGCGCGAGAGATGTGACGTTGGCAGGTATTCGTATCGAAATCGTATCAAGCCCACCCGTGACGATCGCCGGCACGACGGAAAGTTTTGGCAGAATAACAGCCACCGGCCCGGGCAGCAGCTTTTCGGCAACTGCTCGGAATCCCGTTCCCGAAATATCAGCAACCATGCCGGCCTGGCCGACATCGGCGCAATGGGCAGAAAGGGGATTGCCCGCCGGGCGCCCTTTTGCTTCAAACACTTTTTTGCAGGCAGTTTCGTCGAAAATATCTGCACCGAGGCCATAGACGGTTTCGGTGGGGAAGGCAATAATCTCGCCCTTCGATAAAAGGAGTGCCGCTTCGGAGACGGATGAAGCTGAATCGTTCTTTGCAGACAGAATTTTTGTTGTATATATCATCTATATTCTCTGCAAATTATTGTAATAGTATTTTTTACTTGCCAAAATTAGTTAAAAATTCTTGTAAAATATAAATTGAAAAATTCGACGGACTGATAAAAGAGGAGCTGTAATGAAACCGGTTCAAAGTTTTGTCGTGTCAGCTAATTTGCCCAAAAGAATCAGTGCTCTTAAGGATCTGGCCTATAACTACTGGTGGTGCTGGAATTCTGATGCCAAGGAATTGTTCAACAGGATAGACAGGCAATTATGGCAGGAAGTGAACCACAATCCCGTATTGCTATTGAACAAGCTTTCGCAGGAAAAGCTGGAAAAATTATCACATCAGCAGGACTTCACGCGCTTCCTGGACTATATCTACGACAATTTCGAAGAGTACCTGAATTCATCCACCTGGTTTGCCAGGAAGAAGTCCCAGAGCAAGGGAATCATTGCATATTTCAGCACGGAGTACGGCATCAACGAGAGCTTTCCGAACTATTCGGGCGGCCTGGGAGTGCTCTCGGGCGATCACCTGAAGAGCGCCAGCGATCTGGGGCTGCCGCTCGTGGGCGTCGGCCTGCTCTATCAGCAGGGATATTTCCGTCAGCACCTGACGCAGAACGGTTGGCAGAACGAGCTTTACATCTATAATGATTTCTTCTCCATGCCGCTCGTCCTCATGAAAGACGGGCAGGAGAAACCAATACTGATTCACGTGGACATGCCCTACGGCAAGGCTTACGCGCAGATATGGGAGCTTGATCTGGGGCGCACGAGGCTGTTTCTGCTGGATACGAACATTGAGCAGAACGGAATCGAGGAATACCGGGAAATATCAAACCAGCTCTATGGCGGGGACAGGGAAACCAGGATTCAGCAGGAGCTCATGCTCGGCATAGGCGGCATGAGGGCACTCGAGGCAATCGGCATCGAGCCCGAGGTCGTCCACATCAACGAGGGGCACGCGGCTTTCGCACTGCTTGAAAGAACAAGAATGTTCATGGAGAAGTACCACATCGATTTCAATTCGGCGATGCTGATAACCAGGGGAACTTCCGTCTTCACCACTCATACACCGGTGCCCGCCGGGAATGAGGCATTTCGCCCCGACAGGATGGAAGCCTACTTCCACTCGTACTACAATTCTCTCGGCTTGAGCGCGCAGGAATTTATGAATTTCGGCCAGATGGGTGATTATAATCCCAATGAAGTCTTCTCGATGACGGTGCTCGGGCTGAAGTTCACGGCATTCCACAACGGCGTCAGCAAGCTTCACGGCAGGGTTTCCCGTGACATGTGGCATCAGATATGGAAGGACTTCCCCGAGGATGAAGTGCCGATAAGGGGCATTACTAACGGCGTGCACACGATGACCTGGGTGGCGCGCGAGTTCGCCGATCTTTTCGACAGGTACCTTGCCCCGAGATGGCGCACCGAGCCGGACGATATCGGCGTGTGGGACAACGTCGATCAGATACCGGGCGAGGAAATCTGGCGCGAAAAGCAGCGAAGAAGGGTGAGGCTCATACTTTTCACGAGAGACTATCTGAAGAGGAAGCAGAAGAACTACCTGCAGCCCGAACAAGTAAATAAAATTAACGATTATCTTGATCCTGACGCGCTGACTATCGGATTCGCGAGGCGGTTCGCGACTTATAAGCGCGCCACGCTCCTCTTCCGCGATATGGAGCGGCTGAAGAGGATACTCACCGATCCGGCCCGCCCCGTTCAGATCATGATATCGGGGAAGGCTCACCCGCACGACACTGCGGGCAAGGAAGTGATACAATCCATAATCCAGAAGGTTCGGGCAAACGGGCTTGAAAAGCACGTCGTCTTCCTTGAGGACTATGACATGGTCATAGCCCGGCTGATGGTTAAGGGATGCGACGTGTGGCTGAACAACCCCATACGCCCGCTCGAAGCAAGCGGCACCAGCGGCATGAAAGCCGCTATCAACGGCACCCTGAACCTGAGCATACTTGACGGCTGGTGGGATGAGGCCTACAACGGGAAGAACGGCTTCGCAATCGGCGAGGGGGAAGAAAGAGAAGCTAACGAGACCACCGAGATTATCGAGTCAGAGATTCTTTACGATATACTTGAAACACAGATTGTGCCGATGTTCTACGAGCGCACTTCCTCAAGGGTGCCCGAGAAATGGGTTGACCACATGAAGGAGTGCATGAAGACAATAGCGGGGACATTCTCGACCTCGAGAATGGTGAAGGAATATGCCGAGAAATTCTATCTGCCGGCTTTTGACAGGTATAAGCAGCTCACTGCAGACGGAGCCAAAAAATCGATCGAGATG
>CAZIHB010000106.1:0-7175 GCA_964538535.1 uncultured Hyphomicrobiales bacterium
TCTCAGGAACGCCAAATGGGAGCGCCCGGTTTACTTCTCGAATACAGTCGGGTCCGATGCTTCCTGCGGCTTGGAGAAGCTCTTCCGCTATGAAGGTATGTGCATGAGGATTTGCCCTGTCGAGCAGAAGACGGGCCTCGTGGAATCCATAGATCCCGACGTTATGGAAAAATGCCTGATGAATCCCGACAACAGCGACAATTTCTATAAAGAGCCCCACTACGGGTTCAAGCTGCGCAACCTGAACAATTCAGGCGTGTATTATGATGAAGTGCACCGCAGGCTGATGATGAGCTATCGCCAGGTCTATATGCTTTACGCTAACTACCTGAGCGAGGTGAAAGGCAACAAAGCAAAGGCCATCAAGGTGCTCGAGATGATGAACAGCCAGATTTCGACTACACAGTTCCCGCTGTCTCTCGATGTTGAAGCCAAGCTTGCTTCACTTTACAAGCAGTTCGGGGCAATAGACCTTTCAAAGAAATACGCGGCCATGGCGATTAAGTCCTGCGAGGATGTGATCAGCAACGAGGCTCTTATGCCCGAGGTTGTTCAGTACGAGAAAGAAGGCAGGATGATGGGCCCATACAGGTACGCTGCAGTGATGCACGAGCTTAGAGGTGAAATTAATCAGGCCATTGAAAAACTATCGAGATTGATGGTGTTCAACAAGGCTATTATTAACGAGACTCAGGGGCAGCAGCAGTACTCAGCCACGACTCAGAGAGCCGTCAGCTCGTACATGGACGCTATGATCCACATTGAAGAGCTGAAGATCGACCAGCTCAAGTCCAAAGAAGGAGCCATGGCAGCCTTCAGAAAGACGAGCGAAAGAATCGGCAAACTCGCTCAATCGCAGGATATGTTCGAGAGAGAACTGCCGAACTACCTCCAGAGAAAGCTGAGAGAACTTGCCAAGGAAGCCGGAATCGCGGTGAAAGACACGAGCACCGCTCCCGATACCGTTATGCAATAGCATCATCGTCGAGTCTTTCGGCCGGCTGATGAGATTATACTATCAGAGAAGTGAAGCCCCGATGCGGGGTTTCACTTCTTGATTAAATGATTTACGAATAATGATGGCTACAGATGAAATACGATCTTTCAATTATAATTCCTGCATATAACGAAGAAGCAAGGCTTGCTGCCACTCTCGACAGGATAAACGATTATTTGAAGGGCAGGGATTTCACGTACGAGATTCTTGTGATTGATGATGGCTCGACTGACGGCACCGTCGAAGTGGCGGAAAGATACGCACCCGTGGTAAGGGCGATCGCTCTGCCCTATAACATGGGCAAGGGCGCAGCCGTTCGCCGTGGAATGCTCGAGGCTGAAGGAGAAATCAGGGTGTTCAGCGATGCAGATCTCTCCACCCCCATTCATGAGCTCAGCAAAATAATAGCGGGTATTTCAAACGGGGCGCAGGTCTGCATCGGCAGCCGCGCGCTCGACACATCGACAATCAAGGTGCACCAGCCGTTTTACCGGGAATTCATGGGAAAGACGTTCAACAGGCTCGTGCAGCTGTTTGTTATGAAAGGGATCAAGGACACTCAATGCGGCTTCAAAGGGTTCACCTCCATGGCAGCATTGCTTATCTTCAGCCGGGCAAAGATCGACGGCTTCGGTTTCGATGTCGAGGCACTTTATATAGCAAGGAAGCTTGGCTTTACAGTCAGCGAAGTAGCCGTGGAATGGTATAACGACAAGAGAAGCACGGTCAATCCCGTCAAAGACTCAATTTCCATGATGTTGGAAATATTGAAAATCAGGAAATTGCACAAGAGACTCGAGCCGCCTGTGAAAAAATTCAAGAAGAGATGAGAAAATCTAAAAATCGGCTCGATGCCGGTTTTTTTTTATATATAATGCTAAAAATGAAGAAGGCAGATAATAGTCAGTAGGAAAAATTATAAATATCGAAATGAATGTTCTGATGAAAAGCATGAGAAAAAACAGGCCCGCCGGGCACCGATCGCCTGCGGGGAAAATATTGAGGCTGCTAAATTCGAAAGATGATGCAAATATATGCAAACGCAATTTGATGTTCCTGACTATCGCTCAATTTGTAGCGATGATCGGAATGAGCGGCTGCATCCCCTTTCTGCCTCTTTTCGTGATGAAGCTTGGTGTTACGGACGTGAACCAGGCGCGGTTCTGGAGCGGCCTGCTGTTCGGAGGCCCGTATTTCCTTGCCGTGCTGGCCGTGCCGCTCTGGGGAATACTCGGGGATAAGCACGGGAGAAAAATTATGGTTGTCCGCGCTTTGCTCGGCCTTGCCGTAGCGGTCACGCTGATGGGATTCTCCAGGAGTGCAGCGCAGCTGCTGACGCTGAGAGTGCTTCAGGGAGCCGTGAGCGGCTTCATAGCAGCATCCCTGGCATTTGTTACGGCAAACACTCCATCCGAGCGGACAGGCTACGCGATAAGCATTTTATCGGGTGCAACTTCGGCAGGTAATATAATAGGCCCGCTTTTCGGAGGGCTGGTTTCAGATATAGTCGGAATCAGGCCCGTTTTCTTCATTGTAGGCGGAATATGCCTTGTTACGGGCATTTTCGTGCTGATTTATGTGAAAGAAAGCACGAACTCAATTTCGCCGGCATCCGAAGAGAGCGTGATCGACAACATGAAGTTTGCCTGGAAAAACAGAACAATAATGATGATACTTCTCCTGGTTGTAATATCCCAGGTCGGGATAAACTTCTCCAGCCCTATATTCCCGTTTTTTGTGGAATCCCTCGGTGCTCCCGAGTCGGCAATTTCCACTATCACCGGGCTTCTCATAGCCTCGGTAGGTATATTTTCAATTATACTTGCTCCATACTGGGGCAGGCGTAATGACAGGATGGATCATATGCGGACACTCAGCCTCGCTTCCTGTGCCTGCGGACTGTCTTTCATGGCACATATTTTTGCTCCGAATTTCTACTGGCTGTTTCCACTGAGGATTGTTACGGGAGTGTTTGTGGCGGCCATTGTGCCGACACTATACTCAGCCATGAGCAAAAAGACAGCAAGAGAGAAGCAGGGCGGCATCATGGGGCTGGCATCCAGCGCGACCATGCTTGGAGCATTGGTTGCTTTTCTCTCCTGCGGGGCGGTGGCATCGACTGTCGGCATGAATGCCTGCTTTATCATTTCAGGCATGTGCCTGATCGTGGTTGCAGCGGCTGCACATTACGGGCGCAGTGAGATGCAGGCATCGACCGAGGTGCTGTAATGCATTGTTTTGAATGGCAGAAATAAAGAAAGTCATCAAATTTCAGAAGAGGAGAAAGTTGTCCGAAAAGTAAGTCTAAGAAAAATAAGCAAAGTAGGCGTAGAGCGGAAATAATAATAAAATAAAAAATCATTTGGAATCAGCTGATTTATTTTATATTTTGGCTCGATTTTATTTAATTATAGGCGAAGTTATGCAAAAATTTCTTCTCACACTCTTTATAGCGGTTATCTGCATCGCTTGCTCCGGTAAGGACAGCTCTTCACCCGTAGATAATTTAAACCCGGGGCCTTTCAGCTTCACCGAGCTTAAAGTTGACAGTCCGGTTATTTTTCTGCATAGATCCACGAAAATAACTGCCATTGCCACCGGCGACGGGCTGACTTATGAATGGAAGGCCAGTGAAGGCACTCTCTTCGGTTCAGGGAGGGTTGTCGAGTTTTCTATTTGCCACTCCACGAAAACGAAAATATTCTGCACGGTGAAGGATATACACAACAACACGAAATCGCTTGAAACAGTCGTGTTCTCGAAGGATTCAACCGATTCAATCCCGGTGGTTCTATAAATGAAAAAATTGCTGCTAATTTTGGCTGCGTTTCTCTCGCTTCACGGTGCCGGAAACGCGCAATGCTGTGCCGTCGGCAGCCCGGTTTCAGGCACAACTAACGTGGGCACTGTCGGGATGAGTGCTCTCAGGGTTTCAGGCTATTTCAAGTACGGCATGTCCGACCAATACTATAAGGGGACTAAGCCTGATAATATTCCCGGCAGTATCGAGGTTGATAAGATGGATTTTCAATACTCGGGGATTTCTCTGGCTTATGGCATAACTGACCGCATGACGATCGAAGCCGAGCTGGGGTATTATTTCAGCAAATCCCAGAAATTCAAGTTGATCGACAACACGCTGAGCAGCTCGGGCTTATCTAATGGCGGAGTTTCAGTTAAGTATAATATTCTGAACGAGGCTGAGCACTTTTTTGACCTGACTCTGGGCGGGGGAGTGAAAATTCCATTTTCGCAAGATCCTATCGAGCAGGACGGCGTTGTGCTGCCTGTTGACCTGCAGACATCTACCAGGGCATTCGGATTGCTGTTCCACGGCTTCGTGAAGAAGCATATCTCGTGGCTTGACGCGAATGCCATCATGATTAACAGGACTGAGATCAACTTCAAAAATTCTTCCGATTACACTTTCGGGAACAGTTACTCCACTTCTCTGAGTTTATCGAAAGCTCTTTTTGAAAATTGCACGGGTATCCTGCAGTTAAGGAATGATATTCGGGAAAAGGACAAGGTGGATGGAAAAGACGTGCCTGCACCATCCGGATCGTTTTTAGTCGTGCTTTCGCCGCAGCTCGGCTATGCATTCGGCAACCTGAGCATTTCAGTCCTTGCTGATATCCCTCTTTACAGGAATTATTACCAGCGGCAGATTGCAAACAAATTCGGCGCCGGGCTCAGCATGACATACCTGCTCCATATGAGCAGTGAGGATTAACTCGCGCTCTGCCGGGCCGCAAAATTATAAAGGGTTTTAAGTCTGTGGACATTAAAACCCTTTATTATTTTTAAAAAATTCAGAGCGGCTCAGTCGATTTGAAACTCGCTGAAGTGGTGATCGAACAAACCCTTTCCGTCAGGATGCACGAGCAGCCTCAGTGTGATTCCTTCATCGCCGTCGGCTCGCTCCACGATATCACTGACTGAATATAGCTTCGCGATAAGCTCCATTTTTTCATAGGGCAGCAATATATTGACATAGCTGCTCTGCTTGTCGAATTCTTCCTGCATCTTGTCGAGCAAAGTCCGTATGTTTATTCCCCGCTTTGCAGAGGTGAAAATGCAGTTAGCGAAGTCTTCTTCCAGCTGCCTGAGTCCCTCCATGCCCTCGAGCATATCAATTTTATTCAGTATGAGAATAACCGGTTTATCCACGATTTTCAGTGATTCGAGGGTTTCGTTAACAACGGCAATCTGCTCGCGAAATGCCGGGTGCGACACATCCACGACGTGGAGAAGAATATCAGCATCGGCAGCCTCGGACAGGGTGCTGCGGAATGAAGCCACCAGATGGTGCGGAAGCTTCCTGATGAACCCGACAGTATCGGAGAGCAGGGCTTTCCGCCCCGAGGGCAGCTCGAAGGCACGGACGGTGGTATCGAGCGTGGCAAAGAGCTTATCCTCCACGTAAACCTCGGCCTCGGTGAGCGCGTTCATAAGTGTTGATTTCCCGGCATTCGTATAGCCGACAAGAGCAAATCTCGGCATGGACCTGCGGTTTTTTCTCTGCACTTCTTTTTGGGTGTCCAGCTCTACAAGTTTATCCTCCAGCAGCTGGATCCTTGTCTTGATAATCCGCCTGTCGGTCTCTATCTGTGTTTCGCCGGGGCCCTTGGTGCCAATGCCTCCATATTGCTTGGAAAGGTGGGTCCACATCCTCGTGAGCCTCGGCAGCAGGTATTGCAGCTGAGCAAGTTCCACCTGCGTCTTGGCTTCGATCGATCTGGCCCTGCTTGCAAATATGTCGAGAATGATGCCGCTCCGATCAAGCACTTTCACCTTAAGCTCGTTCGAGAGATTCTTCACCTGCACCGGAGACAGGTCGTTATCGAAAATGGCAAGGGTGATCTCGTGCTCCTCGATGAAGAGCCGTATTTCTTCGAGTTTGCCCTTACCGACAAGAGTGCCGGGATTGGGCCTGGCAAGCTCCTGATACATTTTTTCGATCACGTCGGCACCGGCAGTCTCCGCGAGAAATTCAAGCTCGTCAAGATGTTCAAGAGCCTTTGCCCTGTCGTCACTTTTTTTTGCTACTGATATTGCAATTGCTTTTTCTGTTTTTTCCTCGGTCTCGTACACTTGTCACCTGTGAAAAAAATTATATATTCGGGAGCAGCTCGGCAACTCTTTTCAAGATCGCCACGGCGCAGAGCATCTTGCTCATAGGCGGAAATGAATTAGTTTTCAAGTCTTTATTTATAATGGTGATCGTGTTGTCGTCGCCACCGAAGCCGCTATTTTCCATGCTGCTGGAATTGACAACAATCATGTCGCAGTTTTTGCTGATGAGTTTTCTTTTGCCGTACTCGATTTCATTTTCAGCCTCGAGCGCGAATCCCACGAGCATCTGGCCTTTTCTTTTGGATTTGCCGAGCGTAGCCAGTATATCTCTGGTCTGGTGAAGTTCCATCACGAATTGATCGCCGGTGTCTTCTTTTTTGATTTTGCCTTCACGGGGGTCCGTGGGCGTGAAGTCTGCCACGGCAGCAGCGAGAATGGCCACGTCTGCATCGGCAAAATGAGCGGTAGTCTGGTCGAACATTTCGGCAGCGCTCGTGACATTGATCCGGTTAACCTTTTCCGGTGTGTCGAGCTCTACCGGCCCGGTGACGAGTGTGACGTCGGAGCCGTTTTCCCTGGCGATCTCGGCAAGGGCAAAGCCCATTTTGCCGCTTGAGAAATTTCCGATGTAGCGGACGTCGTCGATTTTCTCGTAAGTCGGACCTGCAGTTATGAGCACTTTTTTGCCTTGAAGGCCGAAGATGGAGTCATACTTTTGGTTCTGATCTTTCATGCTGCTTTTTAGCGTTTCAAGTGCCAGCTCGGCGTTGAATTTGTCTTTTTCAATAGCTTCATCGATTGATTCAGTCGGTGTGATGAATGGAGAGAAGGAAGCAGGCTTGCCCAGGATTTTCCTGGGGCGGTCGTCTATAATTGCCCAATGCGGGTTTTCAGAGTCATCATCGCCGGTGCTCCAATTCAGAAGCGTGTTCGTGACGGCATCGATAATTTTATCAATATCAGGCATCCTGCCCGGGCCGACGAGCCCGCTTGCAAGCTCACCTTCTTCAGGCGGAAGGATAGCCACGCCCCATTCTTTCAGAGTGTTTATATTTTTTTGAGTTGAGGGGTGCTTCCACATTGTGGAGTCCATCGCCGGAGA
>CAZIHB010000107.1:0-7170 GCA_964538535.1 uncultured Hyphomicrobiales bacterium
GACAAGGGAAAAATTAACAATCATCAGGTCAGCTTTCCTTCGTGCCGCGCGATTTGAGCAGCAGCTTTTTTATTGATTCAATACTTCTTTTCTCGTCTTCGGGATATTTTTTCAGGACGTTTTCCTGCTTTGCCGCAATCACCGGAGCAGGTGCCTGCTTTTCCTCCTCGGCCGGTGCGGTTTCCGCGGGCGCCCGCGGCACGTCGATCATCTCGCGCACGTCCTGGCGCGCGGAGGCATACTCGGAGTCGCTTATATATAATTCTTCCGGGCTGAAACCTTCACCCTTGCTGATGAACTCGAGTTTTTCGCGGCCAAAAATATCAAGCAGCTTCTCGAAGACGGTGGCCCTGGTGAAAGGCTTGGAGATAAAGCCAGCTGTGCCGCTCTTGACGGCAAGGCCGAGATTCTCCACGTCGGAGAGGGCGCTGACGATCAGGACAGGTATTTCTTTCGTGTCTTTTATTGTTTTAAGCACCTTGAGCGTCTGATGTCCGGATAGGTCGGGCATCAGGATGTCGAGCACGATAAGATCGGGAACGTTCTCCACCGCGGATGCAATGCCGTCGAAACCGTTGGAAGACAGATAAATTTTTTTGAACCCGTATCCTTGAAGCGTCTTGGATAGTATTCTTTGCATCCAGATATCATCGTCAATGATCAAAGCTGAGAATAGTGACATGTTAGAGCCTCACGGATTTACTCATTATTTTGCGAAGTGTGGAAAATAACGGCAGTATTAACCGTGCTCTCGGATTTTTTCTTATTTTCAATATCCTGAAATTTTACGCCGGCCTCGGAGATTGCCTTCCTGAGCGCGGCAAGCTCCGTCTTGGCGGCCTGCCTGTTCATCTCGATAATCTTGTCGTGAATTTCTTTCCTGTGCACGGGTATGGACTTGGGGGCTTCGATCCCGAGCCTTACAATTCCCCGGTCGTAGCTCAGGACGGTCACGGAGACCGTCGAGCCGATCGTTACAACTTCACCTATCTTCCTTGATAATACTAACATCTTGCACCCGCTATATATTAACCGCCGGCTATTACGTGGCTTGTTGAATACTTATCGGCGGGCAGTATCACCTGCCAGCCCGTCTGATTTTCAATATCGAGGACTACGGGAGCCTTCAGATTGATCGTCATTCTTCCGCTTTCATCGCCAAGAGTGACTATGCAGAAAAGCACCAGCCTGTCGAGGTCGATATCCCTGCCCGGGTTGTAGTCGTTTTCGACGTACCAGGGGCTGAGAACGGGAAACCCTATCTCCGGATTCTCAAGATTAATAAGCCACTTGAACGGCTGGGTTCCCTCTTCGCTTATCAACACAAATTCACGTAAAAATTCGAATCCCAGCACACCATCCTTGAATGTAAAGATATGGTGCGGCTGCACGTTAACCTCGCCAAAATGCAAAGTGTTAATCTTTCTTGTCGAATTTAACTCGTCGTTGCTCATGTCCGCATAGCCTCTATGTTTTACAAGGAGACAGCCCGCGCCGGGCCAGGCTCCCGTCTGCAATTGACTCATCAGCCGCTATTCCGGCAGCAGGCTGCCTGCCCCCGCAATAACCATGACTATAGAATCTCCTGCAAATATATGATAAAATCGAAAAAATTATGATAAAAAATAACGCATGCGTCTTACCTGCCGGCACTTTTACCTTTGGCCGTGTCTCCCGCCACCGTGGGAGCGCCCGGCGTGAGCGTCGAGATCGTGATCTCCACGCGCCGGTTCCTGGCTTTGCCCTCGGCGGAGGAATTATCCGCAACGGGCCTCTGCGAGCCGTAGCCAGCTATCCTGAGGTTCTGCTCGGGCATCCCGCGCCCGATAAGGTAGTACGCCACGTTGAGCGCCCGGGCGTTGCTCAGGTGCCAGTTTGATTCGTACTGGAAGGACCTTATCGGGTCCGAGTCTGTGTGCCCGTCGATTGATATTTGAAAATTGATGTTGTTCAGCGCTCCCGAGATGGAGTCCAGCGCCGTGATCCCCTCGGGCTGCACTTCAGCCCTGCCGGATTTGAACAGGAGCCTCTCGGGGAATACGAGCACGAGGCCCGCGTTTGTCCGTTTCACGGTGATTTCGCCCCTGCTTATAAATCCCGCGAGCGATTGCCGCGCCTCTTTTTCGAATTCTTCCATTGATTTCGGGTTGGACGGCATCAGAATTGCCTCCGGCACTCCCTTGCGATTGCCCTCGAGCACACCGCTTCCGCCCTCCAGCACCTTTGGCGATTCAGCCCTGAAGTACTGGGTGAAAGCCTTCGAAAGAGCTTTGAACTTGGACTGATCCACCGCGCCGGCGGCGTAGAGCACCACGAACAGGCCCAGCAGCAGGGTGATCAGGTCGGCATACGTCACGAGATAACGGTCGGCGCCGGTGTTGTGCTCTTCTTCCTCGGGCTCCCGGTTGTTATTTTTTGAATTCAAACATTTTCCTCGATTATTATCTTCCTGCATTCCGCGAGACCGCGCGCGGGAAACACTCAATTTACTTTATCGGCCGCGTTTCTAAAAACATAAGACGCAAGAGGGCTCTTTATAGCTCGATAAACCTGAAAAAAATAATTTCAAGAGTGCAAAAAGGGGCCTTATCCTTCTTATAAAAAAAAGCGGCTCGTGTTCTCTCCGGGCCGCTTTGAATTATTTCTTTCCTGATTATTTATCTTTTCAAACTCAATGCCCGGGTTAAATCAGGAGCATGTATATCAGGTAAGCCGTGACGGAATACTTGAACAGTTCCTTTGCTTTTTCGGAGTATTTAAGCAGTTGATCGATGGCGTAAGTGATGAGCAGCGTGATCGTGATCACGATGCAGGCCATGAAAATTGCCTCGGGTATGGAGAGAGAAAGCTTGAAGAAGTGCTCGAAACCCGGGAACACGGGGGTGCCGTATATCACGATAAGGTGCACCACGTAAACGTAGATGGCCCTCTTGCCGAAGAGCACGAATATCTTTTCGAACCGGCGCAGCTTCTTGAAGATGAATGAAATAACGGAGAGCTCCATCAGCACTATGCCTGCCCGGACAAGAACGATACCGGGATTGGATCTCATCCAGTCAATTCCGAAAGAAAACGCTGATTTGAACACGGGCAGAATGCCGCCGCCGATCGCGCAAAGCGCCACGCCCGCGGGTATTCCCCATTTGATTATAAAGCCCAGCCGATCTTCGTTGGGGCGGGACTTCAGCAAAACACCCACTCCCACGCCATAGAACAGGAATGCCGTGAAGGGGAAAATCGGGAAGAGCGAGCCCTTTTCCATCGTAAGGTAATCGGCTATGCCGAGTGGCAGGAAGCCGGCCCAGTGAATAGAATGGACAAAAGGTGTCAGGAAAGTGATGCACAAGGCAACGCACACGGAGCAGATGCCAAGCTGCCTGTCGTTGCGGGTGGCCATATAGAGCAATGTCAGCATGATCTGCGACACGCCGAAGAGCTGGAGCACGTTCACAGCAAAGAAGCTCTGCCAGATATCGCTTGCCAGGAAGGGCAGATCGTAAATTTTCGAGGCGGGAAACACCATCATGTAGCCGATGGCAATCAGTATGACGGCCATTCTGACGCGCTTGTAGATTGTGGTGCCGTTTATTCGGCCATTTTCATTTCTCTTGTTGGCAAATACGTGCACGGCCCCTGATACCATCAGGAACACCGGTGCAGTCACCCCGCGGAGGAAATTCCAAATATTCCACGGGAATTGCGAAAGATCGAGAACCTCGGGCGAAGCAAGGGCAAACATCGTGTGCCCCTGGATCATCATTATCATCGCAAGGATTCGGGCCAGATCCAGAGCCGCGATCCTCTGCGAAGGCTTCGCTGTCTTGCTCCGATTGGCCGGGGGTAAGTCTGTCGGTGACATTATATTCTTTTTATTACCTGCAAAGATTGCACATCATCCAATGACAAAATTAGGTAATGCCTTTTGAATAAAAAAATTTATGTGTCAGAAGACAAAGGCTAACTTTTTGAAAGTTAATAACGATAAACCGCGATCAAATACTTGTTTAACGCTGCAGGCAGGGGCTGATGAGCATGATCAGCCCGGAAAACAGCCCCTGCCGAATTATACCCGTGCCCCCGGGGCTGCCGATAAAGATATGTTCACCGGTGCATGAAGCCCCGGGCAACCTTTTCCCGGGGACCACTTTAAATGAATTAACCGGATTTAAACTCATTCCCTCACTTTTCAGGCAGGAAGTCCGTTACTATTTTGTCCCTTCTCCTGGCCTTTGTGCGCGTGTTGAGCTTGTATTCCCACAGAACGGCGTTGTTGGTTGTGTCGTTATCTATGGTGTGAACGTATAGCAAACTGTTATTTTTCGAATAATAAGCCACGCGGAGAATTTTTCCTTTATCCACGCTGTCCAGGGCTGAGCCTTTGCCCGTTGCCGCGTCGTATTGCATGACGTACCACTTGCCCGTGCGGGCATTAAGGGCGGAATAGAAGGCGCGCTGCCTGTCCGAGCTCGCGCAGAAGGAAGAAACATCAGCCATGGCGGCGGAAATGGCGGTTCTGCCGGTGGCGCCGAAAGCGCAAAGAATGGATCCGCTATTACCATTTTCCATGTAAATAACCTGCCTGTTCCCAAACGCCTTCATCTTCTCGGGGTCCTGCCTGCCGGCCGGAGGCTCCGGAATGCTGCATACGATTTCCGAAGATTTCGAACGGAGGCCGTAATAATATAAATTGTTATCCGTTCCAAAGCAGTATATGCCCCCGCCGTCCGCGGTGAAATTATTTTGTTCGGCAGGAGTATCAATGCCTGTATCCGTCAGGCTGCCGTTTTCATCAACAAGCATCAGGCGGGCGGTGGAACCCGTCCAGGACTGAAGCATGAAAGCAGCGGTTCGGCCGTCGGAAAGCAGGAGTGCCGCCGAGACGAAAGCCGTGTCGGGGGGAGTGAAGATTTTCCTGACGAAACTGCCCCGGGTGGTGTAAAGGCAGAGTGCATTTATTGGTTTATCGGCCCGGGCGCCGGGGTAAAGCCTGAGGACGAGCATTCTTGAATTGACGGGCTCGGAGCATAGGAACGCGGAATCGATGAGCATTGAAGAAGTGTTTCTATAGATTGATGTCGAGCCGACCCTGGCCCTGGAGGAGCCATCGCTGTAATAATAGCTGTTGAAATAGACGACACCGCTCACACTGCCCCCGGTAGGGCCGGAAGTATCCTCGCAGCAGCCTGCGACAGCCGCGGCAGCCAGGATGATAAAAATAAATTTTCGAAGCATTGCACGAACCCGACAGTAAAAAATCTTTCTCTGAAATTAAGAATTTTATTTGATAATTTTGTTTTTTAATCAAACTCAGAGAGTGGCTGATGAAGCGAGCATTGGTGACGGGAATCACCGGCCAGGACGGATCCTACCTGGCCGAGCTGTTGCTGCGGAAGGGGTACGAGGTGCACGGTATCATGCGCCGCGCGAGCACTTTCAACACGCACAGGATCGATCACATATACATGGACCCGCACGAGGAGAGGCCCGGGCTGATGCTCCACTATGGCGACCTTGCGGATGCCGGGGTGCTCACGGGCCTTATATATAACATAAAGCCCGAGGAAATTTATCATCTCGGCGCGCAAAGCCACGTCAGAGTGTCATTCGACATGCCCGAATACACGGGCGATATTTCCGGCCTTGCCACGACGAGGCTGCTCGAATCCATACGCCAGAGCGGGATCAAAACAAAATTCTATCAGGCTTCCACTTCCGAGCTTTTCGGCGCGGCGCTGCCCCCGCAATCGGAGGAGACGCCCTTCCAGCCGCAAAGCCCCTATGCCATAGCCAAGCTTTACGCTTACTGGATGACGCTGAACTACCGCCGGGGTTACGGGCTGTTTGCCTGCAACGGGATCCTTTTCAATCACGAGAGCCCCCGCCGCGGCGAAACCTTCGTGACGCGCAAGATAACGCGCTGCGTCTCGAGGATACTTGCCGGGAAACAATCGAAGCTCTTTTTGGGCAACCTCGATTCGAAGCGCGACTGGGGCTTTGCCCCCGAGTACGTCGAGATGATGTGGATAATGCTCCAGCAGGACAAGCCCGACGATTTCGTCGTCGGCACGGGCGAGAGCAATTCCGTCCGGCGCTTTGTCGAGGATTCGTTCGCTTACGCCGGAGTGGAAATTGAATGGGCCGGCACGGGAATCCAAGAAAAGGGCCTGATAAGGTCATTCGATCCGAAATATGCAAGCCTGGCACCGGGGCAGGTCGTGGTCGAGATTGACCCGCGGTACTTCCGTCCGACGGAAGTGGACTATCTGCTGGCAGATATCAGCAAGGCAGTCAACGTGCTCGGCTGGCGGCCCAGGGTGACCTTCGAGGAACTTGTCAGGATAATGATGGACTACGACATGATGCGGGCCGGGATTGTCCCGCCGCGAGAGGGAATTATTTCCTTGAAAGAAAAGGGATTTGATTGGACAAATCACGAGTGTATTGAAGTAAAGAAGCTTAATGATGAAATTAGATAAGTCGGATAAAATTTTCGTCGCGGGCAGCCGCGGGCTTGTCGGCTCTGCAATAACGCGCAGGCTGAGGAAAGCAGGCTATTGCAATATTATCGAGCGGCCCCACGCCGAGCTCGATCTGCGCCGCCAGGCGGAATGCGAGGCATTTTTCAGGGCTGAGCGCCCCCGCGCGGTGTTCCTTGCAGCGGCCAAGGTGGGCGGAATCGCCGCCAACAACAGGTATCGAGCCGATTTCATATACGATAACATAATGATAGCGGCGAATATCATTCATGCCTCGCGCGGGTACGGCGTGGAAAAACTGCTCAATCTTGGCTCCTCGTGCATCTATCCCCGCATGGCGCCGCAGCCCATGCGCGAGGAACACCTGCTGACGGGCGAGCTTGAACCCACAAACGAGCCCTATGCCATAGCCAAGATAGCCGCCATAAAACTTTGCACGGCATTCAACAGCCAGCACGACACGAATTTTATCTCGTTGATGCCGACAAATCTTTACGGCCCGGGCGATAATTATAACCTCGAGACTTCGCACGTGCTGCCGGCCCTGCTCAGGAAAGCGATGCTGGCGCGGGCCCTTGCCGAGGAGGATTTCGATTTTATCAAAAGAGACGTTCAGGCCCGCGCGCTCGGCCATGGCCTTGACGAGGAATTCGATCCCGGGAGCAGGAAATCGATGCTCCTGGTGATGGCGAAG
>CAZIHB010000108.1:0-7140 GCA_964538535.1 uncultured Hyphomicrobiales bacterium
CTCGGAAAGGGCCGGATCCTCGAAATTGCCCGTTTCATAGGCCACGTCGGGCGGCAGCTGTGCCTCGCCGGCTGCGGCTTTCGAAAGCACGTCGCACCTCTCGTTCTCCGGCACTCCCGCGTGGCCCGGCACCCAGATGAATTCAACCCTGTGCATGGCTCTCTCTTTCAGCAGCAGCATGAGCAGATCCTTGTTCAAGACCTTGTCGTTGTTGCTTTTCCTCCAGTTTTTCCTCTGCCAGCTCTCGATCCAGCCTTTTGTCATGGTGTCCACGAGCAGGCGCGAATCCGTGTGGAGCCTCACCCTGGCAGGCCCTCCGCCCCGGAGCGATCTCAGCCCTGCCACCGCCCCGAGTATTTCCATGCGGTTGTTGGTTGTCTTCCTGAATCCGCCCGAAATTTCAATTCTGCCGTTTCCTTCCGTAATTACTGCCGCGTAGCCACCCGGGCCGGGATTGCCAAGGCACGCGCCGTCGGAATATATAACCACTTCTCTCATCAGTTCCCCGATTGTTTCCGGCACTTTCCGCGAGCCGGCAAGCCGGGCCGCTCCCGGGCATGATCGATTTCGCCGCGGTGCGCCAATCATTTTCGAAAAAAATTTAGCGCGCAAATTACCAAATATCAGCACGGTATAAAATTCAATAATATTTTTCTTTTTTTTACCTCAGCTGTGGTTTATATTGAATCTGTTTCTGAACGCCCGGGCAATCGGGTTTTATATTGTTGTTTTTCAATTTATTAAGCCATATGATTTAAGAAGTCCTGAATCGATGGTTTAAGAAGAATTTTGTCGGAGAATCAGCGCTCAAGCTATGGAAAATATCGAAATAATCGGCTATCAAACTAAAGACGGCACCATGAACAAGATGCCTCTTTTCACGATGTCAGTTGCCGCCGGAATCCCCGTGCCGGTCGATTACGGCATAGACAAAGAAATCGACCTCAACGAGTTCCTCGTGGAGCATCCCGCGGCTACTTTCTTTGCCCGGGTAAAGGGTGATAATCTCAGGGCCGCCGGAATACGCGACAACGATATACTCGTTGTCGATTCCGCGCTCGAGCCTCACGAGGGTAAAATTGTCCTCGTCACAGTTAATGGCGATCTGACAATAAAAACCTTCAGGGATATAGCCGGCGAGGCCTATCTGGAGTCCTTCAACAAGCAATTCCTGCCATTGAAGATCGAGCCATACATGGAGTTCAGGCTGCTCGGCGTGGTAACGAAGATCATCCACTCGCTCTGATTCGGCACGGTTATTGCATATTATATGCTTTGTGCTTTGCAGACACAGTCAGCAAGCAGGTATTCTCAAATTAAGTTTGATAATAAAACAAGACAGATAAATGAAAGTTAAAGATATAGTCGAACTTAAAAGCCGCTACAGCTTCGAGGCTCCATTTTTCTCCGCGGGAGTGCCGCCCTACGGGCCCGCCACGAGAGTCACAAAGTCAGACTTTCTCGATATGAACGCGATGCTCGCGCCAAGCCCCAAGGATACCTATCTCGTCCGAGTCACGGGCGAAAGCATGATTGATGCCGGTATTTACGATGGCGACATTCTGATCGTCAATCGCCGCGAGAGGCCTCGCGACGGAAAGATTGTCATTGCCTCGCTCAATGGCGAGATGGCCGTCAAAACTTTCCGCATAATAAAAGATAAAGTATATCTATACTCCGCCAATTCAAGATTCCTCCCGATTGAAATCCTGCCCTACTGGCAGTTCGAGATTCAGGGAGTGGTGCAGCATGTCATTCACAACGTGTAAGGGAATACGTGTCCCCCCCCTCCCGTATTCTCCTTGCCGGGGTGCGGCTTGTGCCTCACCGGTTGCTCCCGATATTATTCTCATCACGCTCTCCGATGCTCAGGAGCGTTTCACAGCCTGCCGGGCTTAGAATGCCTGTGGCCTTGCACTCCTGACCCGAGAAATCGCAGCTCACTTTTTTTCCTTCCTTATGTGTCGGGTTAGCCGGTGTGCCGTAATTGCAGGAACTCACGGACACTGAGCGCTCGCCACTGTGTGGCCGCGGACACGGCACGCCGTGTCCCTGCAGTTATCCACGTAAACGAGGGCGTGAAAAAAGACTCGGTAACGGCACCCTGCAGTCGTCATCTCCGCGGAGGAGTAGATCCATAAGTTCTTGCATTTCAACAGATTCCCGCCTGCGCGGGAATGATGGTTGAATACTTCCCGCCTGCGCGGGAATGACGATTCAGGACTTTATTTCTGTAATCGGTACTTTTCACACAGGCTCTTCGGAAGAGATATTATTCTCTAAAAAATACTGATTCTTCATTTTAAATATCGTATTTTTGATAATTGCCTTATTCGAGGCACCATCAGCATTTTTTTCGGATTAGCGGGCTATAAATGCCGATTCACGGCTCTTTTTGGAATTGCACAGGCAAACAGATGATAAAAGAACAGTTTCCACCGAAAGATAATCAACCGGCAAAGCTGGCAGCCACGTTTAAATATAACTCCGCCGGCGATCTTTTATATGCCTCGGAAGAATTTCTTGCTTATATCGGAGCAGATTCGGCGTCGGGCGTTAACCTTTTCGACATGCTTTTCCAGCCGGACGAACCCCGCGGATTATCTTTCCTGCCGAAAGGAAAAACAATTCTGCACGAAACGGAGCACTGCTTTATAAATCTTGCAGGCACAAGGCTAAGGGCAAGATTCATAATCCGTGAATCGCAGGCCGGCAATCCGGACTGCTACGAGGGCTGCGCAATTGATATCACACCGTTCGAAAAAGCTATCAGGAATCTTGTGGAAAGCAGGATGAAACTGCAGTTCGCGCTCAGCACTACGAAGCTTTGCACATGGTCGCTGAACCTGGAAACGAATTATTTCACGGCTTCCGATAATTTCTTCGAGATGCTGGGATATAAAAGGGACAAATTCGGATTAACTTTCGAGAAAATTGGAACAATTGTCCACCCGGACGAGAAAGAACGGCTGAATGAACAATTCAAGAGCTGGCTGCGCGGCGCCACGAGCGAATTCGATGTAGAGCTGCGGATGAAGTCGAGTTCAGGCAGGTGGGTATGGGTGAACCTGCGAGCATCGATTGTTGACCGCGGCACCGACGGCAAGCCGAAGCTGATTATCGGCACGAACAGCGATATTTCCGAAAGAGTATCGATGCTTGAGAACCTGCGCCAGAATGAAGAGAAATACAGGAGCCTCTTCAACGTTTCTGCCGATGCAATTTTGCTTATTGACACGGATAATATCAAAATCATCGACTCCAACCCGGCAGCCGGAAGGATTTACGGCTATACAAACGAGGAATTCCTGAGGCTTTGCCTTCAGGATATCTCAAACGAGCCTGACAAAACCGCGGCAAGCCTGAAAAACCGTGAATCTTTCGTTCCGATCAGGATGCACAGGAAAAAGGACGGAACGGTTTTCCCCGTTGAAATTTACTATACCAGGTTCATGCTCAACGGCAAGGAAATATCCACGACGAGCATCAGGGATATATCCGAGAGAATAGAGAACGAGCGCCGGCTGAGGACGGCAAAAGAATACTACGAGACACTTGTCGCGGCTTCACCCGTCTCGATCCTGACATTATCTTCCGAGGCGGAAATCGATTTTGCAAGCACGAAGGCCGAAGCACTGTTCAACTGCACATCCGGCGTGCAGCTGCCCGGCACGAGCATATACGAGCTGCTGGATGAGCCGTCCTGCAGGGAGCTCTCGGAAAAGCTCGAAGAAATAAAGCGCGACAACATGATCAGACAGATTGACGTCTCGGCCAGGGCTTTCAATGGCAGGCAGCTCGATCTCGAGCTGAACATCGCCCCGCTGTGCAGCAAAATCGGCAACGGGGTGAAATTCATGATCGCAGCGACAGATATAAATCACAGAATACGGGCGGAAAAGCAGCTGAAGCAATCCATGAAGTCCATTATCGAGGCGGAAGCCAGGAAACACGAGGCTATCGATCTGATAAACAACTCCGCGAGGCTCGCATCCATCGGCGTGATTACAGGATCAATCACTCATGAAGTTAATCAGCCGCTCAACGCCATCAGAATTGGCTCGCAAGGGGTGCTGAACTGGAACAGATCCAACGGCAACGTGCTTCCGGGAGTCATAACTTCTTTGCTTGAAGGAGTTTTTAGCGCCTCCGGGAGAATAGAGGAAATCGTCCGGCACATACGCACCTTCTGGGAAAACGGCTACAACAGGAGCCCCCGCTCCGTCGATCTGAACGAGATAGTAAGCAACGCGGTGTCACTTTCTGCCATCAGGATCAAATCACTCGGCATTGCAACCGAGCAAGTGCTGCTGCCTGCTCCCTGCTTCATTCACGCGGACGCGGTGCAGCTGGAGATGGCGATTAGCATTTTAATAAGCAATGCCGCGCACACATTCGAAGGGATTGAAAACCCCCGGAAAACGATAAAAATTTCAGTCTGCGATGACGAGCCAGATGTGAGTCTGTTCATAGAAAGCAATGGCGGCCCGCTGCCCGATGTTTGCGGCGAGAGGCTGTTCGACCCGTTTCTGGCAAGCGATATGCTGTTCGAGGGTACGGGGCTCAGCCTGGCAATCGTTAAGACATTCACGGATAACAATTCGGCCGTTATCTCGGCTGCCAACAAGGCAAACGCCGGAACGGAGTTTAAAATCATTTTCAAAAAAAGCAAAGTCGGAGGCCATGAATGCTTAACGTCCTTTTAGTTGACGATGAACAACTCAGCAGGGAAATGCTTGCAACCTATCTTGAAGGACTTCTCGGCATGAACGTCACCCAGGCAGAGAATGGCGTGGAAGCGCTGAAGAAGTTTGATAACGGCACTTTCCACCTGGTTATCAGCGATATTAAAATGCCTGAAATGGACGGCCACGACCTGCTGAGAGAAATAAACAAAAGGCCTGCGGGAAAAAATACCAAGGTTGTTCTGATCACGGGTTTTGCCGCCGTGGACTCCGCTGTTCAGGCCCTGCGCGACAACGCCTATGATTACATAGATAAGCCCGTCGATATAGACAGAATCGCCGAAATTGTCCGAAGAATCGAAGCGGAAATCGTGGCCGCAGAATGCGGCAGCACTACGGGCGAGTCAGAGGCAAAGCCAAAAGGCAAACGGCCCGAGTTTCCGCCCTATCTTAAAAACGGCTCATATATTGAGCTCCCCGACAAAGCGAAAATCGGAGTATTTTCCACCGCGATGCGCAGCATAGTCGGCATGGCGGAAAAGCTGCACAAGGACAGGTCCATACCCGTCCTGATCGAGGGAAAAAGCGGCACCGGCAAGGAAATGATCGCATCATTCATTCATCACGGCGGCGGCAAGAGCGATGCGCCTCTTGTCTCAGTCAACTGCTCGGCTTTCTCTGAAGCACTTTTCGAGAGCGAGTTCTTTGGCTACGAGTCCGGAGCATTCACGGGAGCAAACAGTAAAGGGAAGATCGGCAAATTAAAACTTGCAGACGGAGGCACGCTCTTCCTGGACGAGATCGGCGAGATGCCCCTCGCGATGCAGCCGAAACTGCTCAGGGTGATACAGGAAAAAAGTTATTACCCCGTTGGCGGCGAGAAAAAAATATCACTCGATATTCGAATCATAGCGGCAACCAACCGCAGCCTGAAAAAAATGGCCGAGGAAGGAAAATTCAGGGAAGATCTGCTTTTCAGGCTGAACCCGGGCTATATACAGCTGCCGCTCCTCGAAGCGCAGATAGAAGCAATTGCACCGCTGGCGCAGATGTTCCTTGTCGATCTGGCACAGGCAAGAGGAAAGAAGTTCCGCATGATCAGCAAGGAAGCACTGAAGCTGCTTGAAAATTACCCCTGGCCCGGGAACATCCGGGAGCTGAGGAACACCATCGAGCGTGCCGTGGTACTCTTCGACGAGATCGAGCTACGCCCGGAACATATCCTGCTGTTTGCCGGCGATTCAGCAATGGCGGCTGAAGAAGGAAGGCCTGTTTTCGACCCGGCCAATTTCAGCCTGCCCGAGGACAAGCTTCATCTGGCCGATCTCGAGAAAGATATCGTGGAAAAAACACTTTTGAAATTCAACGGGAATAAGTCAAAAACAGCCGCGTACCTCGGGCTGACTCTCAGCGCGCTGCGAAGCAGATTGAAGTAATTTTCTTATTTTTGAAATTTTTGAACAGACTCCGGCGCTAAAATTGATGAACAGAAGGGAATTCTTAGCTTTTGCCATGGCACTCGGCCCCGCGCTAATGATCAGCAACAAGGCTCTTTCCATGATGCCTGAAAAATGGAAACCGGAGAGCACGGATACGACCGTGTTCGATAATATCATGGCAAAAGCCTCAAGGCACAACTGGAGATCTCTTCCAATCGGCGAGAGGATAGTAAAAATCGGCACCGAGCTTCTTGCCACTCCCTACAGGGGAGGCACACTTGAAGTGCGGCCCGAAAGATGCACGGTCACACTTGTCGGCCTGGATTGCGTCACTTTTTTCGAGAGCTGCCTCGTCATGGCACGCATGATAGCAGCGGGGCTGGTGGTTTCCAGAGCCTGCGCCGCGGCATCACATTCCCGCGCTATCGCGGCGGTGTGCTCGACGGCTACGCTTCACGGCTGCACTACACTTCCGACTGGATAGAGGACAACACGCTGAAGCACGTGATTATCGACAAGAGCAAAGATATCGGCGGCGAACCGCTCGCTCTCGATGTTCATTATATGTCCAAAAATTACACGAGTTACCCCGCGCTCTCAGAAGATGCCGCGCTCATTCCGAAGATTGCAGCAATTGAAAATAATCTGAACGGGAAAAAGCGGTATTTTATCCCAAGAGAAAAAATCCACTCCGTGGAGCACCTGATAATGCCGGGGGACATCATTGCCATCACTACATCGGTGAAGGGGCTCGACTATGGCCACACGGGCCTTGCCGCGCGGGACAAAGCCGGGACGCTCCGGTTCATGCACGCATCCTCCAGGAAGAAAAAAGTCATTCTCGACGTTTCGCTCCACGAGCACGTCAACTCTTTCCGAAATGACACAGGGATCAGCGTGCTCAGGCCGCTGGAGCTGCCCCGCAAGGAATGCTTCGACAGATGGCCCTGCTGAAAAATGATCTTGCACGGCTTCCTCGCAAATTTTGGAAGCTGAATGCCATTCAAATGATCGAG
>CAZIHB010000109.1:0-7110 GCA_964538535.1 uncultured Hyphomicrobiales bacterium
AGCAAGTACGTTATAAAGGAAACAATAAGACCAAGAAAAGCCACAATGAGCGATCCCCAAGCAGGCACGGTTTCCTTAGTAACGACAAACACTGTATCCATCTCTCCTCCCCTCCACTTTCTTCAGATTCTTCCAGATGCCTGAAACCCGCCGCGCCCCTGCAAATACATGATTCATGCTGCGGCCCGGGACTGTGTGTTTCGGCACTGTGTGCCCCCCGCGAATACGATAAACGAAAAGACTTGCTCTGTCCCTTCACGGACTAAAGATCTTAGGCCATGGCTGGCATTTCGCAACACGGATATTCTTTGCTAACCGGAATATTGCGCTGTTCTTCCTCTCGTCATATTATTAAGCAAATATATGATAAATTGCGGTAATTTAATTTCTTATTTTTGCATTGGATTGTGGAATAACTTTTGAAAAATATGGAAGAAACAAAACCTGTCGCCGTCGTCCTGCTGAGCGGCGGAATGGATTCGGCAGTCTGCGCGGCTCTCGCCGCCGAGGCCGGCTATTCGCTCGCGGCGCTGCACCTCAACTACGGCCAGCGCACCGAGGCCAGGGAGCAAAAGTGCTTCGAAGAGCTCTGCAGGCATTTCGGAATCGGCAAAAAGCTCGTCGTGGACGTGAAGTATCTCGCGCAGATAGGAGGATCGAGCCTGACGGACAAGAGCATCGACGTCCCCGGGGCGGCGCTCGATTCCGATCTGATCCCCAACAGCTACGTGCCCTTCCGGAACGCGAACATACTTGCCATAGCCACGAGCTGGGCTGAAGTGATCGGCGCGCGCGCGCTCGTCATCGGCGCCATGGAGCAGGACTCCAGCGGCTATCCCGACTGCCGGAAATCGTTCTACGATTCATTCCAGCAGACTATCGACCTCGGCACCAGGCCCGAGACGAGAATAAAAATACTGACCCCGATCATCGACAAGACCAAGGCCGACATAGTGGCAATCGGCACAAGGCTCGGCGTGCCATTCGAGCACACCTGGAGCTGCTACAGCGATTCCGAGGCTGCCTGCGGCACCTGCGAATCATGCGCGCTCCGCCTGAGGGGATTCGAAAGCGCGGGCGTGGCCGATCCGCTCCCCTACTCGCGCCGGCCCGGATATAAATAGTTATCAATGCCATATGTTGAATAAATTTTATAACTTGCCGCTTCGAATAATGAATTTATAAATTTTGGGACAGAGGGAATTTTGAATCACTTGGAGACACCGCCGATATCGGATAGAATGCCGGCCTTTGAATTTCCGAAATTCGAGAGGCATTCGCTTGGCAACGGGATCAAGGTCTATCTTGTTGAAGATAATTCCCAGGCCCTGCTGAACGTGCAATTCCTCTTCGGCAGGGGGGCCGCCGAGTTTGATGCTCCGGCGCTGTGCTCGCTGGCCACTGCCATGCTCACTCACGGCACGAGGTTCGACTCCGCCGAGGAAATCTCGGAGAAAGTGGATGATATCGGCGCCTACATATCGAGCGGTTCCGACATGGACGAGAGCTCGGCGGGCATCACGTGCCTTGCCGATTACTCTGCCGAGGCCATGGATATACTTGCCTCGTGCATCAACGAACCCGCCTTCGGCGCCGACGAGGTGGAGCGGCTGAAAAAGAAAAGAATTTCCAACCTGAACCAGAGCCTGGCCTCGCCGGACTATCTGAGCACGGTGGCCTGCGCCTCGCAGCTCTTTGCCGGGCATCCCTACGGGAAGCTGCTTGCAGGCTCGGAAAGCAGGATAAAATCTATCGACTCACAGCAATGCCGTGCCGCTTACGAGCGCGTGCTCGGCTCGGCAAGGAAATGCATCATCGTTTCAGGGTGCTTCGATAAGGATAACATACTGAACCGGCTCGATAAGCACTACGGCGGCCTGCCCGCCGATGCCTCGGCCTTGCCGCCTGCAGCGCCCGCGAAGCCCGATGGAAATGTAATCGCCGTTGCCGACAAGGAGGACGCCGTCCAGAGCACTATAAAGGCGGGAATGATGTTCATAGACCGGAACAATCCCGATTACCCGCTCGCGCACGTGGTGAACACTATATTCGGGGGCTATTTCCTCTCCAGGCTGAACTACCTGCTGCGCGAGGTGCACGGCTACACCTACGGCGTCTATAGCTACATAAACTCGTTCAGGTACGCTTCCGCGCTGATGGTTCAGACGAACGTCAACGCCGGAGTGACCCGCGCCGCGATAGAGGACATTTTCGCCGAGATGGAACGAATCTCCCGGCAGGCAATCCCGGAGGAAGAAACGAGCCGGGCCGTTCAATACATGCTGGGGCAGTTCGCCCGCAGCATGGAGACGCCGCGCCAGGTGGCATCGCTCTTGCAATCGGTGCATACTTACGGGCTGAAAGAAGATTATTACGTCGATTTTATAAATAAGGTGAAAAGCGCGGGCCCCGAAAACCTGCGCGGCGTGCAGGAAAAATACTTCAAGCCGGAGAATATTGCCATCGGCGTGGCAGGCAGCCGTGATGAGCTGATGAAAGAGCTGGAGGGGCTGTGCGGGCTGAAGAGATTTATACATGAATCGTAGAGAAATAAATATTTTAGAATAAATGACAGACAGAAAATGATTAAGAAAGACACAGAAGGGATCGCCGAGCTGGCAGACTCCATCAAAACCATAAAATCCGAGATTTCGAAAGTGATCATCGGGCAGCACGACATAGTGGAGCAGCTTTTGATCTCCATTTTCGCGCGCGGCCACGTGCTTTTGATCGGGGTGCCCGGCCTGGCAAAAACTTTGCTTATAAGGACACTTTCCAGGGCGCTCGACCTGAAATTCAGCAGGATTCAGTTCACCCCCGACCTTATGCCGGGCGATATAAGCGGCACCGAGGTGATCGAGGATGACGTCTCCACCGGGCTGAAGCAGTTCAGGTTCATCAAGGGGCCCGTTTTCGCCAATATAGTGCTTGCCGACGAGATAAACAGGACGCCGCCCAAGACCCAGGCCGCCCTGCTCCAGGCCATGGAAGAAAAGGAAGTGACCGCTGCAGGCTCCACCTATTCGCTCGAGCCTCCTTTCTTCGTGCTGGCCACCCAGAATCCTATCGAGCAGGAAGGGACGTACCCCCTGCCCGAGGCTCAGCTGGACCGCTTCATGTTCAACATCTGGCTGGACTACCCCTCATTCGAGGAAGAAACAGAGATCGTGAAGGCAACCACCGCCGAGCACACCGCGAACGTATCCAAGATACTCGCCGCGAAGGATATAATTGAGTACCAGGATCTTATCCGGCGCGTGCCGGTGGCGGACAACGTGGTCAATTACGCCGTGAAGCTCGTCCGCGCCTCCAGGCCCGAGACCTCCACGCACTCGATGGTGAAGAGCTACCTGAGCTACGGCGCGGGCCCGAGGGCATCGCAATACCTGATACTCGGGGCAAAGTCGAGGGCCGCCCTCAGCGGGCGCTTCACTCCCGAGATCGACGACGTGAAGGCCGTGGCAGTGCCGGTGATGCGCCACAGGGTGGTGACGAGCTTCAACGCCGAGGCTGACAACGTCAACGCGAACGATATCATCCGCAGGCTGATCGAGGAAGTGAAATAGATTTTTTCGCATGAATGAAAATAAAAAGAGGCGGGCGGCGCCGGCGAGGCAATTTTAAAATTGCCTTAAAAATGAAAAACAGCTGCCGCCCGGCTACCCAGCGAAGGGGCATGTGTAAAAATAGCGGCAGCGGCTCTTTACCGCTGTCCTTCTCGCGAAAGAGCCTGCGAAAAACCGGGGTGCCGGATTTTTCCCGTCGTCATCTCCGCGGAGGCGGAGATCTATAAGTTCTTGTATATCAATTGATTCCCGCTTTCGCGGGAATGACGTGTCAAGACTTTATTGCTGCAATCTGGACTTTTCACACAGGCTGCTGCTCGGGAATGACGTGGCAGGACTTTTTTTCCAAATAATCAGAACTTTTCACACGTGCATTTTTCCTGCGCGCGTGCATTCATATTTTCAATTCATCATTATATATGATATAATCGCCATGCCGACGCGACTGGCAACATATTTTGCCTATGTCTCTTCTTTTTCGGATCTTTGATTTTTTGAGATAACGGAAAATAATAATGAGAGTGAGCATCACGAGAATAAACCACGTCGGCGCGCGCCCGGATAATGAGCTGCCGCTGCCCTCTTACGCCACCGAGGGTTCGGCGGGCATGGACGTTTACGCCGAAGTTGCTGTGCCCGTCACTATAATGCCGGGCTGCACGGCCCTCGTCCCGACGGGTATAGCCATAGCGCTCGAGCCGGGTTACGAGTGCCAGGTGCGCTCCAGGAGCGGCCTTGCCGCCAAGAGCGGCATTTTCGCGCTGAACGCGCCCGGCACAATCGACAGCGACTATCGCGGCGAGATAAAAGTAATACTCTCCAATTTCGGCACGGAGCCCTTCACGATTGAGCGCGGCGACAGGATCGCGCAGCTCGTCGTGGCCCGGTACGAGAAAGTGGAGTGGGCGCAGGCGGAGTCTCTGCCCGAAACGGGAAGAGGCGCGGGCGGATTCGGCAGCACGGGGAAATAAGCACGCGCCGGCCGGGTCATCAACCCATCACCCCCGACTTCGCGCCGCGGTAGCCTCGTGTGAAATCGGCAGCCGATATTGCTTTTTTGCCCTGTGGCTTCACCTCGAGAAGTTTTATGGTGCCGCTGCCTGCGGCTACAAAAATATCGGCGCCCTCTATCACGTAGCTGCCGGGGGCGGCACCCGCGAAATCTCTCACGGCCTGCTCCACCCTCAGTATCTTGAATGTCTCGCCGTCCAGCAGCGTCCAGGCGCCTGGTGCAGGCGAGACGCCGTGAATCATGTCCGCCAGCCGGTCCCCGGCCATGGCCCAGTTGATGCGGCAGTCTTCCCTGAAGATTTTCGGGGCGGGGCATGCAAGCGATTCATCCTGCACGAGAGGGGAATAATTGCCCGAGGCTATCAGCCCGACGGTCTCCACGGCCAGCCCGGCCGCGAGCGGCATCAGGGTGTCGTGCAGGTCGCCGGCCGTCATGCCGGGAGTGATTTCCACCCGGCGCGTCAGCAGCATGCTGCCGGTATCAACGTTGTCCTGCAGTATGAACGACGTGAGGCCCGTCACTTTCTCGCCATTCATTATGGCGCGGTTTATAGGCGCGGCACCGCGGTAGCGCGGCAGCAGGCTGCCGTGGATGTTGAAAGCGGCAAGGCGCGCGAGTGTGAAAATGGAACGGGGCAGTATCCTGAATGCCACAACGACGATTATATCAGGCCTGAGAGCTGCCAAAGCTGCCTCGAATTCCGGGTCTTTCAGGCTCTCGGGCTGAAGCACGGGTATGCCGAGCTCTTCCGCCCTTGCCTTTACGGGCGAGGGCAGCATCTTCTGCCCTCTGCCCCTGGGCTTATCGGGCACGGTGACGACGGCCCTGACGCCGTAATTCCCGTGGACGGCCTCGAGGCACGGGACGGCAAACTCCGGCGTGCCCATGAATATGATGGAAAGGTCGCGGTTCTCCTGCATTGTTCCTCCTTATTTCAGAAATTTTAACTGCCCTGATAACATTAAAATCAAAAATATGGATTATGCATCGATTGCAAAATCAAAATTCCGGGTAAATGATATACTGCCTATTGGCTGACAGCATTCGCTTACGCGAAAATAATTTTTTATTTGAATAATGCAAATCGTGCATTTATTAATCGGAAAAAATTGTAAGTTGCGTGTAGTTGGTATCGTGACGATTTGACACAGCGCAGCTGTTGAGTTACTACAATTGATGATGATTTTTGCAAGGAAACACGATTTTTGAATCTCGATATTTTGCGAAAACGGACAATTTTTGCATAATCGAATTATATTCTATTTTTCAAGAAAATTCTGCGAAATCAATAATTTTTATTTGACTTTTGCAGGATTATCTGCTAAATTAACTACAATAGTAATATTTCGAAATTTGAGGATAAATAGATAGATATTTTTTGACTATTTCTGTGGGGGTTATCATGGTGCATGACATTTTTGGCAACATTCTGAAAAGAAAAATGCCGTTTTACCTGTTATTGTTTGCTGCTTTTCTATTCTGCCAAAGCCGGGCAATGGCAGTATCTTATTGTACGGCAACGACAAATACCGAAGATGAGTATATTTCCGAGGTTAAATTCGGAGATATCGACAAAACTTCCGGCTGGCAAGGCAGCGTGTCTGACTATACCAGTTTGAGCACTACCATTAAAGCTAATTCTTCCTACACGATCACTGTTTACAATGGCAACGCTTATAGCGCTGATAGAGTTACTGTATGGTGCGATTGGAATCAGAATGGTGATTTCACCGATGGCGGCGAAGCTTATACTCTTTCATCTTCAGATAACGGGAATACATATACCGGCAAAATTATCGCCCCGCTTACAGCGATAGAAGGCACCACAAGGATGAGAGTGAGGATGACTTACAGCAGCACTCCGTCACCTTGCGGCAGTTCTTCATATGGCGAAATTGAGGATTATTCGGTAAAAGTAATATTTCCAAAGCCCGATGCCGCGATCAATTCGATTACTCCTCCCTCCTCCCCATTCACCGAGGGTGTTTACCCTGTTTCAATGACTCTCGGCAGTCTCGGGGACTTGGAACTTACTTCCTGCATCGTCCACTGGTCAGTCAACGGCGTGGAGCAAAGCGCTTACAACTGGTCGGGCATGATGAAACAGAACACATCGACCAACATAACACTTGGTTCGTATAACTTTACATATTCACCGGACGGCCCGTTTGACCCGTTCCAGATACTCGTCTGGGTGACCAATGTCAATGGCAAAACAAATCCTGACAGCGACCCCTCGAACGATTCGAAGCTGATCAAGATCACTCCGGTCATCGACGACGCGGGTGCGGTTGCATTCACGAAGCCCTCGGGCCAGTATGCCCCCGGCATTCGCGAAGTGTGGGTTAAGATTAAAAACTACGGTTCCCGGCCGCTCACCTCGGCAAAAATCACTTGGAGCGTCGATGACGTTAGCCAGGGCACCAAGAACTGGACCGGAATGCTGAAAAAGTACGAGGAGACCGAGGTAAAGGTCGGCAATTATGATGTGCAGTACAAGACACCCCTTTCAGCTTACAAGTTCAGCGCTTC
>CAZIHB010000110.1:0-352 GCA_964538535.1 uncultured Hyphomicrobiales bacterium
CTTGCAGTTTCGCCCAGCCCGCTGACCAGGTCGATCACGGGGAATACCCCGCTTCAACCAATGTCCAGCCCCCTCGCGTCTTTTTTTAGCTCCGTCATCCGGAAAATACCATGACCGATAGGAAAAAACAGCCCCCAGATCTCATGCGGAAATTCGCCAATATCGTTTAACTGGCTGCGAACACTAAGCTTTTCTTCAATCCCCGAAAACATTCATCCTCATCAGAATTTAGCAAAAAAAAAAACCTGCCCAAAGCTTAGACAGGCTTTTTACAAAAAGGTTTAATCGGTGAAACGATTAATCCATTTCCTGCGACGATTTATGCTGGCGCCTGGCAGCTTTCAATCTCTGG
>CAZIHB010000110.1:362-7071 GCA_964538535.1 uncultured Hyphomicrobiales bacterium
TCTTCTCGACGGAAGGCTTCATGAACGCTGTCCTTTTCTTGAACTCGCGCAGCACTCCGCTTCTTTCGTATTTTTTCTTGAAGCGTTTCAGAGCGCGGTCTATACTCTCGTTAGATTGGATTGTAACGCCTATCACTTGCTGTTTCACCTGCCTTTGACGTGATAATAAAATTTAAAAAAATCAAAATCTATTATAAAATTAGTTTTTCAAGTTTTCAATCAAACGCTTCTCGTTGTTCTTCTCGAACTGAACAAGAATTGAATTGCCACCGTTGCTGGTCACTTCTTTCGCACGAACGATCCCGACATCATCCCAGACGGCATGATAGATCACATCGCCGATGGTGTATTCTTCAGTAGGAGAGTATTTCCTGGCATCTTCCCTGGATATATGTACTACTGCCTGCGATTTATCCGTTTCGGCTTCGATTGCATCGAGATTTACAAGCTGTGAATGCCGGCTTCTTGTGCATCTGGCCCATTGATGTCTGCCATTTTCCGTCTCTATCGGTTCCCCGATAAGCTCGTGCTTTGTCTCTCTCATCAGAAATGGCGAATACAACGTGATGTATTTAGCTCTACGGGATCTTTTCCTGCCAGCCATAATTTCACTCTCTCTAATTTTATTAAGAACGATTCCTAAGGCTTCAAAAATAAGAAAAAAATCGCTGATTTACAAGATTTTAGTATTATATATCAGGAATCAGGAGTATTTTAGCAATTCTTTAAGCCTTATGATAAGCGGGATCGGTGTGGGGTCGCAATTGCTTTCAATTGCAAGGTAATAGCTCACCCAGTCGCCAAGATAGATCAAGTCGAACATCCTCGTGAGCAAACTTTCGCCGCTGCCTTCCAGCCTGATGACTCCCGCCGTGTTTTCGCCAGTGAGGTCCGCTACTGCCTTCAGCCTGACGGTGACTTTCTTGTGGTCATCCCTGTCGCTCATGATCAGGAGTTTGAATTTTTTAACGAGCTCGGCGGGGTTCGTCCAGCTGTTTATTTCATTGTGATTCATCTCGGGGAGCAGGTTGCCGAAGGCAAGATACTTCGCGTTCTCCTGTATCTGGCATCTCCAGCGCAGGTTCACGGTGTCGAGCCTGTCGGAGGGCGAGTAGATAACTGGTATGCAGCCCTTTATCTCGCGCGCTATGCGGATTGCCTTGTTATTGCCATCAAGCTTCGAGTATTCCACGGAGCGCTCCTTCAGCAGGCTGATAGTCTCATCGATTGCTTTTTCGGTGGCCGAGCGGGCCTCGTCGGTGAAAGCACCCGAGCGCATGAGCAGCTCGATCATCGGGAAGAATGAGAATCCCAGGGCGCATCTCGGCTGAAAGCCCGCGGGCACGTTCACCACGTCGAAACCGCCCTTTCTCGCGTTTTCCTCCAGGCTCCCGCCCGTAGTTATGGCGATAATGTTCTTTGTCTTCCCCGACGCCTGCTCGAACCCGCTGAGTGTTTCCTCGGTGTTGCCGGAGTAGGACGATGCCACGACGAGTGTATCAGCGTCAACGTAACCCGGCAGATCATATGTCCGGTTCACGCTGATCATCAGTTTATTAGCTCCCGGCAGCGAGGCAGCGTAGGTGCGGAGCAGGTCACCGCCGATTGCCGAACCACCCATGCCAAGCACCACAACCTTCGACTCGGGTGTGCCGGCTCTGAAAGTCGGTGCATTTTTGCCGATCTCAACGGCGGCCTCCACCTGCCCGGGGAAGTCCTTTATCACCTCGAACATGTTCGAGGCGTCAATCTTTCTTAGTTCTTCAGCATTCATAATTTTCTCTGCATTTATTCAACACGCGCCCACGGGCATTCTTCCCTCGCGGGCTGTTATTTTCCAATTATCACAACTCTCTTTCGCATCTGCCGATAAAAAAGCAGCAGTCTGCAAAATTGCTGAAAATAAATGAAAAAACAAATTAAGGTTGGTTCTTCTGCAGGAATGCTGTGTCGCGAACCACCGAGGCAGAACCGAACACGCCGATCGCCCCCTGCACCGAAGACAGCAACGGGTCGATCTGCGCTGAAGAGAGCACTTGCAGGAACCACCTGAGGTAATTATAGTCAGGCGCATACACGTTCACTTCGTGCAAGCCATACCACCTGAACACGTTCCAGACAATCGGCACCTTCGTGCTGGCCACGAAAGAATACGATGCCAGCTCCCTGAAGTGCCTGTCCTCTGCCCATGGCTTGTGGATACGCCTGTTCTTCTCCTGCGTGGGGGGAACAAGATATTTTCCGTACCCGGTCGTGTCGAGTGCCTTTACGCAGATCATGTAGAAAGGCATCTGCGCTTCGCCGGTCCAGCTTATTTCAAGCGAATCCTCCGGCGGCAGATTGATCGTATCCTTTGGATACGGTATAACGCGCGGTGCCTTTTTCGCCCATGAAAATACACGTGGTGTTATCGTCTTGCCCGTCACGATCTTTCCCCCGGGCATAACTATCTTAAGATTGTACTCCTTTCCCGGTTCGACGAGGTAACTTTTATCAATGGCATAGTATCCGTCCTCTCCCTTCGGATCGATCGCGAGCTTGAATTCACGCCCCTCGCAGCTTATTCTGACGTCCGCGTCGCGGACAAGGCTCTTCTCGTAGTTCAGCGAATCCTTCAGATTGGTGCTTTTCATCAATATCACGTGGCTTATCGGCTCCCCGACTATCAAATAAGCTTCCACCATGTAAGCTGGCTCGTAATCATAGGGAGCCGGGTCTCCGCACCCGCTTATGGCAAAGGCAATAAACATCACGCAAAGCAAAGAAAATATGTGTATCATGTATCTTTTCATCCCGCACCGCCCTAAAATTTCATTTCAAGTGATAAAGTCGGCACTATGGGCAGCAGCCTCACGTCCTCGACAGTGGCCTGGCTGTCGAGTGTGTTGTAGTATCTGAACCATATGTCACGCCGGTTGTAAACGTTGTAAATGTCGATGATCAGCTTAGATTCCAGCCCGAATATCCTGCAGCTGTAATTAGCATTCAGGTTCAACTGGTGTGAAGGCGGCAGCCTGAGCCCGTAGCGCTGTGTCGGCACTATTTTCACCCTGCCGGATGTCTGCCCGGGCAGCCGCGGCAGCAGCTTGGATGACGCCCCGGTATAGGATTGTCCGGTCTGGAAAGTGAAAGTGCCCCCTATGGTCCAGCGGTCGTTTATCACGTACTGCGCCACCACCTTGACGTCGTGGGTTCGGTCGTACTTCGGGTGAAAACTCCTGCCGTTATTAATCGAGTCGAACTTTGCATTAATAAAGCCAAGGCCATAGCCAATCCAGCCATTCAGCCGGCCGAATTTTTTCTGAAAAAATACTTCCAGGCCCCAGGCATTCGCGCTGCCCGTGTAAAAAATATCAGAGACTGTGCTGCCCTCGAGCGCGTTCTGATTCAGCTCGGATATGTTGCTCAACGTCTTGTAATAAACGTCGAAATTCAAATCCAGGCCCGCGGCGGGCTTCGTCTCGAGGCTGAGAATATAATGTGAGGAGCTGCTCACGCCGATAGTGCTGTCGGTGGGCAGCCAGGTGTCGAAGAAGGAAAAATCGGGCTGCGTGGCCAGCCTCAGGTTCTGGTGAAACACACCCCATGCCATCTTCAAAGCAAGATTCTCCTGCAGTTGATACCTGAACGACACCCTGGGATCGAGAGTGAATTTATCCGAAAGTGTCCAGTAGTTCGCGCGCAGCCCTGCCTGCATGGTGAACAGGTCAGTGAAGTTATAGCTCGATTGGCCGAACACGCTGTGATTCCCGTCACGGATGAGCAGGTTGGTAGTGCCGCCCTCGGCTGTGCCCTGTTTTATCGATGAGTCCTTGTTGCCCGTGAAATTCTGCAGGTAGTTGAACCGGTAATCCGACAGCTCGTAGCCGAATTTGCACGTCATCTTTTCGCTTGCGAACCATTCAAGACATGCTTTCAAGGTATAGTCATTTATCGAATTATTAATTACAAAACCATATCCCGACTGGTCACCCGAAAACTCGTTATAATACTTGCTTGCACTGAAATTCACGGTCGAGAACATGTTATTTGCAAATATATGCGTCCATTTGGCGGCTCCCAGCCTGTTGCCGACAGTCATGTTCATTGATGTTCCGAAAGAGCCGTAGTCCAGGAAATCCCTTGAAAGAAACCCGCTGAGCGTGATCTTGTCATCGCTGCCAAAATCCTGAGTGAACTTGCCGTTCAGATCGTAGAAATTGAAATCCGGGATGGGATTCTCGGGGTCCTTCGGCAAAAAGCTTTTTATTATCTCAAAATAGGTTCTGCGGCCGGCGATGAACCACGAACCCTTGCCGAGGGGCCCCTCGAGGCTGAGCCTTGACGAGATCACGCCAAGCGACGCCACTCCCTGCATCTTCTCGCGGCTGCCGTCCTTCTGCGTGATGTTCAGCACGGAAGAGAGCCTGCCGCCATACTCGGCAGGATAGCCGCCTTTTATCAGATCAACATCCTTTATCGCGTCGGAATTGAACGTGGAAATAAACCCGAACAGGTGCGATGGATTATAGACGGTCGAACCATCGAGCAGCACCAGATTCTGATCGGGCGAACCTCCCCTTACGTAAAGACCGCTCGATATCTGAGAGGAAGTAAGCACGCCCGGCAGCAGCTGCAGAGTACGGAACACGTCAGACTCTCCACCCACCCTGATCTCCTTTATTATTGATACAGGCACATCCACTTTGCTTATAGATATTTGCTTTTCTTCCGCTCCCCTTTCGGCCTCAATAACGATGCCCGTCTGCGAAATAGAGCTCACTGCCAGCTCTATGTCTTTTCGCTGTGCCTGTCCGGCCTTGAATTCGATTTTCGACTCGTGCTTTTTATATCCTATATATGATACTATCAGGGTGTATTTCCCGGGAGGCACGTTTGATATGGAATAGAAGCCGCTCTTGTTCGTGTGGGCATTGTACTTCGTGCTCTTCAGGTAAATCGTTGCTCCTATAAGCGTTTCCTTGCTGTCTGAATCCTTGACAAAGCCGCTCAGCGAGGCACTCGTCTCATCCGTTTCGCGCGTGGCCGAGGGCAGCCCAAGCATCGGGCAGGCAAGCAGGAACAATCCGCACACCGCTGTCATCACAATTCTTATTGCTGTTCTTTTATCCATCTTCCTCGATTCATCTTTCAAATTTCCGGTGAAAAAATAATAAAGCAGGCAAGCTTGTCCTCCGCTTCAAGATTATATATTGACGAAAATTACCAGCCGATCCGTGCAAAAAAAAAATGCCATCATCGCCTGAAGCTGCACGCTCCGTGCCTGCGGGGACGTTCGCTGCCGGGATAGTACCCGGTGCGGGCAGGGAATGACGGCATTTATAAATTTATTCTCGTCGGGTCATCTCGTCACTGAAAAAGGCACCATCATGGTTCTGCCCGATGCCACGAGGGCATAATAAAGGCCCGGGGCGAACCCGCCGACGTCAATAGTGTTCATCGCGCTGTTGAAAGTATCAGGCATACGCCTGCCGTAGCAGTCAAATACACCTGTGATACCCGCGGTCGCGCGGGAATCTGCATCTATCTTCAGGTTTACTATATCTTTCGCAGGATTGGGGCAGGCCACTATGCCCGAAGCGGAGGCAATTTCTTCCACACTGATGATGCTGCGGTCCTCGCAGTATTTTTCCTTATCGACCACAGCCAGCATGCAGGTTCTTGTAGTCTTGTCAGGCAGGGATACGTCCACGAGCCACATAGCCTTATTCTTCAAATTGCCGAGATCGGTGTTAATGAAGGCAAAGCCCATATTTTTACTCGAATTGCTAACGGCGATCATGTCCTTAAGGTCCTGATCCCTTAGCATTTCAGCAGCCATCAGGTCACTATCCAGGAAAGGAATATTCTCCAGCGTTGTATCCAGATTCACCGGGTAGCCCGATTTTAATACCTCGGAGGGGTCTATCTCCGTGGCATAATAGCCGCCGAGAAGGGAAGAATTTATTACGCCGATGAACTTCATTTTTTTGAGGTTACTCTTTTCGCCATACATGTATCCCCACACTGAAGCAGTTCCCTTCGCAAAATCAATCTCCACGTTGAAATTCGTACCTGAAATTGAGAACGTCAGGGCCGACGATGTGAAAACCCCGGTCAGGCACGGATCGGAAATACCGGCAATCCCGGCTTGCTCTTTGGATTTGGCAAGGCCCTCGGAGGCCTTGAAATTATTGAAAACCTGAGCATTGCACAATTGGCCCGCCAAGATCAGAACACAACAGAAAAATAGTAATCTTTTAAAATTCATCACCTCAAGCTCCCGTATTTTTTTTCAAATTTTTCACCTGAAAAGGATTTTTACATCTCATCTTTCCTTTTCTCCTTACGAAACAAAATCTCTTTTGTTCATAAAATATTAGTCATTTTTCCGATGCTCGCAGCAAATTGAATAATGGCCACATCCAATTGCAATATAGCCATTTGCGTGCTGCCAAACAACCATGGGCGGCTCTTTGACCTTGATGGCTGAGATTGTCCCCGGCTGGCATGCTGCCGGCAAATAGCCCGGCCGGCCAGCCTGTGTGAAAACCACGGCACTGGCCCCCTCCCATCGTCATCTCCGCGAAGGCGGAGATCCATAAGTTCTTGTATATCAATTGATTCCCACCTGAGAGCCTGTGTGAAAACCGCAACACCGGTTTTTTCCCGCCGTCATCTCCGCGGATGCGGAGATCCATAAGTACTTATATGTCAATAGATTCCCGCT
>CAZIHB010000111.1:0-7003 GCA_964538535.1 uncultured Hyphomicrobiales bacterium
CCGCTACCATGTGGCCCAGGCGGTGCTCTTTGGCCAGCAGATCGGCTGGATCAACCCGGACCTGGTGGACGTGCCGGAGAAGCTGGCCTTCATGAAGCGCATGGCCGGCCTGCGCTACGAGCTGCGGGAGGTGTTCAGCCAGGGGCAGATGCGCCGCCCGCCGCGCTTTACGGGGGAAGTGCCCCGGATCGTCACGGACACGGGCATGGGCATCAGCAGGATGTTCGTGGGCGACGCGCTGCTGGCAGGGACCTGGTCGCTTCAGGGCAGGACGCTGCTGCTCCTTGCCAATGTGGGCGAGGAGGCGGCGGAGGCAGAGCTGTGGGTTCCCTGGCGGGAATACGGCGTTGACCCGGCCGCGGTCCGCAAGGCGGACGGTCCGGGCGAGGTCCTTTCGGTGTCAGCATCCGGCCTGCGCGTGGCCCTGCCCGGCTGCGAGGTCCTGGTCCTGGAAGCAAAGGAGGGATGAAGCATGGACGCAAGGCTGGTATCGGTAAACGGGGTGAAGAAGATCCAGATCAACGGCGAGGTCTTCGAGCCCATCGCCTTCCGGTCCTTCTGGCCCGCGGCGCATACGACCCGCCGCTTTCATGAAACGGGCATGCGCCTGATGACCGTCTTCCCGACCGGCATCCTCTGCTCGCTCAAGGTGCCCTACTCCCAGTTCGGGGAGGTCTGGGTCGGCGAAGGGGCCTATGACTGGCAGGCCCTGCGTAAGCAAATGGACCAGTTCGTGCAAAACGCGCCGGACGCGTACTTTGCCCTGATGCTGCAGCTGGACACGCGGGACTGGTTTTTGAAGGACCACCCGGAGGCCGGGGACAGCTTCTTCCAGATCGCCAACGCGGCCGGCTGGGATCTTTGGCGCGAGCAGGCAAGCCAATACATCCGCGACATGCTCGACTACCTGGACCGGGAATATCCGGAAAAGATCTACAGCGTGTTCGTGTGCGCCGGCTCCACCTGCGAATGGATCAACCGCATGCCCGTGACGTATCAGAATCCCGTCAAAAAGCGGGCCTTTGCGGCCTGGACCGGGGGCCGCGAAACGCCCTCCGACGAGGCCCTCGAGCGCGCCTCGCACGGCATGTTCCGGGACCCGGCGCAGGATCAGGCGGCCCTGGACTACTGGCGCTTCCACAACGAGATCGTGGCCGACGCCATCTGCCATTTCGCCAAGGTGGTCAAGGAGCATAGCGCGCGCCGCCTGCTGGTGGGCTGCTTTTACGGCTACGTGCAGTACTGCGCGGGCGGCCCCACAGCCAGCGGGCATCAGGCGGCGCACCGGGTCTTTGCCTGCCCGGATGTGGACATGATCTTCTCCCCAGCCACCTACGTGCACCGCGGCCTGGAGAGCACCAGCGGGGAGCAGCTTCCGGCGGACTCGGTGATCCTCAACGGCAAGCTCTACTTCTGCGAGATCGACAACACCGCCTTTCCGGCCAACGGAAACCCCTACGCCCAGGTGCTGCAGACCTATGCGCACCGCCGGCACAAGAGCCTGGAGGAGACGATCCACTATTCGCGCCGGGAGGCCGCGCTCACCCTCTCGCGCGGGGTTGCGTACTGGTGGTTTGACATGTTCGGCGGCTGGTATGACGACGACAGGCTCATGGCGGCGCTTCAAAAGATCCGGCAGGCGACCGGCCGGGTGTACGCGGGCCCGGTCCGGCCCGTGGCCGAGGTGGCTGTGCTGCTGGACGGCATCGTGGCCGTGGGGGATGCAGAGTTTCACCGTGCCTCGTCCGAGTGGCAGCGCCACGGCCATCATAATGATCCCGCCTACGCTAACGTTATATTGCACGTGGTCTTCCGCGACGATTACCCGCCGCTGCCCGGCGTTGAGACCCTGATAGCCGACGAGGGCGAGGCGCTAAGCCTGCCCCTGCCCGGCGAGGAACCCGTGCCCGAGGAGCTGGAAGAATTGCAGCACTACGCGCTTTTGCGCCTGCTCAGGAAGAGCTCGGAAGCGCAGAAGCTTTACAAGGCTCTCGGGCTGCATGGCGGGCTGGATGCTTTTGTTTCCGCGTTCATCGATAATTATTCCCGCAAGAGGCGCCGGCCGGCGCACTCGGGCGAGGAGCTTGCCTCGCTTGCGGAGTCCTTCAGCAGATCGGCGATTCACGGGGAGCTCGAGAGAATCATTTCCGCCAACGGGCATGATGATGCCGAAGGCGGAAACCGCGCCCGCGCCGAACTCGCCATACCCGACATAATGCAGGGCATGATGAAGGCCCGTATCGCGGGCGAGGGGGCGCAGCTGCGCCGCGAGCTGATAATCAACGCCGTGCTGCCCATGGCACTTTGCCTGGCGGGCGAGGAAGCGCGTATTAACCTCTTTCTGTGGTTCTGGTCAACACCCGCGCCGTCAAAGTACGGAATTTTATCCCGGCGCTACCCCTCGATGCCGCAAAATTTCGTTTGGCAGCAGCAGGGTATGCTTGAGTACATGAAGGAACACGGCAGGAAAGTAAATATCATGAAGGACGCGGTGGCAGAATACGGCTTCGGCGAGGTGCTTTCATTCTACCGGCTTGGCCGGGCACCCTTCCGCGAGGAAGAAGAATGAGGGGCCGGGGAATTTGATCCGCGGAAAGGCCGCGCCGCTTGGCGTTCAGGATCTTCGAGCAGGCCGGCGCGGAGAATTTCCCGGCAGGTAATGCCAGGTGCAAGCTTGGGGGGCTTGGCGGGTTAAAATCGGGAGTGTATATATTACGTATTAAATCTGAGCAGTGTGAGTGTGTGTCGGGTAAAGTGCTTATCGGAAGATAGAGCCGCCGAAAATCAGAAGAAAATGATAAAATGCCGGCCGCGGAACAGATTCGTGGCCGGGTATATTTATATTGAAAATTCAGCGTACATTCGCTACTTTGGAAAAGTAAACGAAGCGATACAGCGTCTATTATTTAGTTGATGTAATTGCCGGGAAAAGTGCAGGATGAGAGATAGAGCATACATTACGGGATCAGTACTGATCTGGGCAAGGGAGACGGCGAAGTACTCCGTTGCGGAAGTGGCTGATAAGCTTAAGTGCCCGGAAAGTAAAATTCTGGATTGGGAAAACGAGATTAATTACCCCACGATAAGCCAGGCTGAGAAATTATCCAGGATATACAGAAGGCCCCTGGCCGCGTTTTTCCTGCCTTCGCCCCCCGAGGAATTCCATACGCTGAGAGATTTCCGCAGTTCAAATTCTCAATCCGAATTTTCAACGGCATTAACATTTGCTATTCGCGAAATTCAGCATAAGCAGGAATGGATCCGTGAGTTTCTTTTGGCCGATGCGGAACATAAATTAGGGTTTGTCGGGAGATTCTCTCCTGATTCGAGCATCGAGGCCGTTGCTGCCGATATTATAAACGAATTGAATATAAAAAGGGAAGTCCCGGGAAAGGATTTGTTAAAACACTGGGTGGAGCAGGCAGAATCAAAAAGAATATTTATTTCTCTCTCGGGGATGGTTCATTCAAATTTGAAAATTAGCGTGGATGAAGCGCGAGGCTTTGTGGCGAGCGATGCTATTGCGCCTTTCATTTTTATCAATTCAAAAGATAGCAAGGCCGCGCAATTGTTCACATTAGTGCATGAATTGGCTCACCTTTGGCTGGGTGCACCCGGCGTCTCTAATGTTGAGTCTATTGACTTCAGGGACATTGGCCGGGATAATTACGACCCCGTAGAAGTTATGTGCAACAAAATCGCTGCTGAAGCACTGATGCCTGCAGAGCAAATCTCTGAATTGTTCGTCGGGCGCGGCGCCGCCTGTCCCGAAATAAAAATGGTTGATTTACTCTCGAAAAGGTTCGGAGTCAGTCCGCTTGCCATAAGCATCAGGCTTTTAAATTTGGATTTAATTAACCGGAGCGAATTTTTAAGTTTGAAAGGAATTTTGGAGGATAAATATAAGGGCAGCCTTGAAAACGAAGCTGCAAATGAAAAGAAGGGGCACCCGTATTATTATCTGATTCTGTTGAGGAAAAACGGCAGGGCATTTACCCACTATGTTTACGATTACTATAAAAGCGGGAAAATTACAGGCTTGGAAGCGAGCAGCATACTGAATATGAAATTGAACAAATTTTCTAATATTGAGAAACTGCTATTTGTATGAATAATAAGTACTGCCTTGACACTAACGTGTTTATAGAGGGGTGGAATAAATATTATTCGCCCGAATTTTGCAAAAGCTATTGGGATATCATCGCCGAACTCGGAAAAGAGGGTGTAGTCTTTATTTCAGTAAAGGTTAAAGAAGAAATTGCGAAAACTGATGATAACCTGGCCCGATGGATAAAGAATAAGCAATATATGGTGAAGGAACTTGATGAAAATGTTCAGAAATGCCTGAAAAGCATTTATGCTGCCGATCCGTCACATTCAAGATTAGTTGACAGCATAAAAGGCAGATCAGAGGCTGATCCCTGGATAATCGCGCATGCCATGGCAGAAAATGCCATTGTAGTTACTAAAGAAATGAAGAATACTAATCCTGCCTCCAATAGAATCAGGATTCCAGACGTTTGCGTAAATATGGGTGTGCGATGCATCGATGATTACGCGCTTATCAGGGAAGTAAATATTGCATTTAATTGCAGAATTGAAGCGTAGCCTTTTTCTGCCTTTTTGTATGTAATTCTTTTAAAATTACAGTAACTTTTCCGCCTTATCCACGTTCTATCCTCAGGTATCCGTACTAAATTGGGTAAGATTATGAAAATTGCTGTGGTGGCGGTGATTGTGGTTTTGGCGGGCTTCGGCCGGGTGCTTTCAGTTGATGATATAACCGGCGGCACTTCCTTCTGCCCCTCGGCCGAGATTGAGGCATTCTCGCATGGCCGGCAGCAGTTCATGATCTCCAACTGCATGGTTCAGTACCGCTCGCAGAGCCACTTCACGGATTTCCGGTTTTTTGACGTCGGGTTTGGCGGAAGGTTCGGCGGGGGCAGCCCGCACGAAAGTATAGGGAAATTCATATTCATGAATGGGAATTTCTGGCTGCAGAAGCCCATGGCCGATACCGGCAATAAACATATCGCGAGCAAAATGCAGCTTAAATACGGCTTCTCCCTGTGCGACATGAATGCAGCCGGCCCCTTCGACGCCGATGCCGACGTGTTTTCAATACATGCCGACATATGCTACAACCCGAACTCGGCTCTCGACCACCTGAACAAATCAAGCGTCTTCGCGGGGAACGGAATGATCTTCAAAATATCGCCTCATATCGGCTACTCCTGCCTTTCTCTCGATTCCTCCGCTTTGGCCGGGGGAGGCTTGCCTGTGGCAGACACGTTGAAGGGATTTGATGTTCGAATGGGCCTTTTTGCCGCGTATATTCCCGGCAATAATTACATGATAAGCTCGAGCGCCTCCTTCCGTAACGTGAGCGGCCGCCGCATATTGAACGAAAATAAGTACTCGCTCAGGCTTTCGAAGGAGTTCTTCTTTCAATACGAGGGTGATAAGAAATGGAAGGAGCCTCCATACCTGAAGACCCTGGAACTATACTGCGCGCTGAATTACTACGACGCCGGCATTAATGCCCGCCACGTGAGATACTCATCCGTGAATATCGGCATAAGCTTTTATAAATACAAGGAATATATCAACGTATATGAGGATATTAGGCACATGAATTAGTGGAAGTAAATATTCATTAATACCATTTTTACAGGCAAAAGTTTTAAAAAGGGCCGTCCCATAGGAGCCTGCATAAAAAAACGCGGTGCCGGCATCCTGCAGTCGTCATCTCCGCGAAGACGGAGATCCATAAGTGCTTGTTATTTCAATAGATACCCGCCTATGAGCCTGTGTGAAAATCGCTGCAACGGCACCCTGCAGTCGTCATCTCCGCGAAGGCGGAGATCTATAAGTGCTTGTTATTTCAATAGAATCCCGCCTGCGCGGGAATGACGAAGAAAGGGTTTATTCGCTGTAATCGGGACTTTTCACGCAGGCTGGGATGTGGCAACCCAATGTATGACAATTCGAATTATGGCAATTTGTGCCGGCGATATATTATTCACCAACGTGAAAACGAAAGTGGCCCTCGAATAATTGTAAGCCACAAATTAAGGTTGATCATGAATATAAATCTGCGTAAATTAATCTTATATTTTCGTCGTAATGTTGAGAACGATGAAGAGTTAAAAAAAATGGATATAAATTTGCTTCAGACGAGTGACGCCATAAATAGGAGAAAATGCATGAAGTATTTAGTTATCTCAGTAACTGCAGCCTGCATATTAGTTCTATTATCATCGTCTTCTTTTGGACATGAGGAGGATGAAATAAAAAGAAACAAAATAATATTTACAACGGTCAATGACAGCTTGAATGAGATATGGCTGGATAATGATATCGATGACCGATTTCCGAATTATTGTCAATATTTTACTGAAGTCAAAAATTTTACGCTATTTCAATGCAAATACAAAAAAATATCAAAAGAAATTGAGAAAATGGCCGGCCTCAAAAGATTATGTATAGCACGGTGCAATTATTTAGACTTTGAGGATGCTTTATATAAACTGAGAAATAACAATAACCTGACAGAATTATTGTTGGATAGCGATAGTCTGGCTGAAATTCCGTCAAATATTTCTTATCTTAAAAACCTTAATTCCCTTACTTTAAGAAATAATCGCCTTGAAATAATACCAAGAGAGGTTTTTAAGCTTGATAGTCTCCAAACGATAGACCTTGAAGGCAATAAAATTGCCAAATTTGATATCGATGCAGATTCAAATAATTCAATTGATTGTATATATCTTGATAATAATTCTATGTTGAAATTGCCTGAAGGAATCGACAGACTGAAAGGGGTAACATACATATCTTTTACAAATAATAGGGAATTACCACTTGAAGAGATTTTTGATCTGATACCTAAATTATCCCAATTAACATTATTAGACTTGTTCCACATAAAAAAGTCGAAAAATGATCCTTTACCAAAAAATGTCGCTAATTTAAAGATTTTAAAAGATTTAAAAAGAAAATT
>CAZIHB010000112.1:0-6985 GCA_964538535.1 uncultured Hyphomicrobiales bacterium
ATCAATCATGCCGTGTGCGCGAATAGGAAATCCGAATCAAACCATAAATCAAATTAAAAATTTCCGGGGTAAAGTCTATAAGATATTAACGAATAAATGAAGCAATAAACGGAGAAAAAGCATTACCAAAAGTGTAAGACGGGACAGCGGCAAGGCAGAAGGCCCAATGTAAAGCACAAAAAAAACAATAAGATAAAAACACCGGAAAAAAATATTGCAATTGATTTGCAATATGTGTAGATTAGCAAAAGAACGCAAGAATGATTATTGAAGAGTTAAGGTATTATCCGGGAAATGACGAGAAATGTGAGTGATAAGTATTGAATCAATAAAATTGCAGCCGGAGAAGGTTTTCGGCTGCAGTGTATAAAATCATACTAACTATTGATGGAGTGTTTCTATGAAGAAGTTGTTGGTTTTAATGCTTTTGCCGCTTTTTGTAATTACTCTTTTCGCACAGGATCCGCCTGATCCATGCGAGGATTGCCCTGCATCACAGAATGAATGGGTAAATCAAACGCCGCTACAGGTTACATACCCGCCTGAATTAACGGCTGCCGGATACTCCTCTCCAGCAGGATGTAATATTTGGGTTTTTTTACAATCTAGATATAACAGCTGTACCGGAAAGTGCGAAATAAAAATTACTGAAGTGCTTTTTAGTGATGATCCGAATTCATTAACAAATACTACTTGTGCCGATGCTTTTAAAGCAGCCATGGCCGGTATGTCGCCCGCGTATAATTGGGGAGACTTTTTCACCTATATAAGTAACTTGGTTGCGTCTAACGCACTTTCTTTAGTTTTGCTACTAAATCCAGACTGTTTACCTGCCGAGCCTGGAACTTATCCTGATCATCTCGTGCTCGCCAAGACACCTTGCTGGAGCTGGGGGGGCTCGCTCGGAACGAGTGGGGATCCAGCACTGCTGCCCTGTGAAGGTAATGCATGCTGCAGGACTCACTATTCTGTAGTGTACACTCAGAATCCTGACACCTACCAAATTTCCGAAATTTGGACGGATATTCAAGCAACATCTTGTACAAACCCAGAATGCTTCTTTGTGTGTGACTAATGGAGAAAGAAATGAAGAGAATAGCATTTATTTTAGCGTTCCTTCTTTGCTCGAGCGGCATATTCGCACAGCAAGGACAGGTTGTTTCCAGATCGATTTTTATCTCGAAAGATTATAAAAAATCGATTGTTACCATAAGGCGTTCTGTTCCACCAGTTTTGCCAAAAAAAACCGTGGCGGCTGATTATTCAAACGCGAACGTGTTTCCAAACCCGGCATCCGACATAATAACGCTTAGATTGTTCAGTCCGGAGGGCGGCAAGGCTGATATCAAAATTTGCAATACTCTCGGCTGCATTGAAGCTCAATGGACAAAAAGATTAAGAGCAGGGCAAAACGATGTTTCACTTGCACTAAGTCAACTACAGAAAGGATTTTATTTCTTATCCGTCAATGACGGTATAAAGTCTGAAATTCTAAAACTGGTGAAAGACTGATCGAAGTGAAGGAAAAAACAAGAGTGCAGGCAAAATATTCATTACGTATTTTGCCTGCCTGATTATTTTGAAAACAATTAAAGAGGTATGCAATGAGGAGACCAACCACTCTTTTTATCATAGTTTTATTCTGTTATTTCGCGCCGCTTCAAGCTCAAACTGTGCTTGGCTTGGTTGCCGTTGATTCATTAGTGGGGACTGGGAGGTGCGCTACAACATTCGAAAATAATATCGGAATAATAACGCAAAGTTCACAAAGAAGCTATAAAATATTTATATTAAATAAATACGCGGCGAATTTGCATGTTGCTTTGGAAGTTAAAAATCAAGTTTCAAATGAAAACGGGATTCTCTGGAATAAAATCGAGATGCCTTCACCCGATGTTATCATCGGGGTCGCTGATTCAACAGTGCAGGTCGGAAAACTCGGCAAGCCTGGCTCGGGCAAAAAATACTGCAGCAAGTTGCTGATCAGCCGCGATGCAGGTGGCAGCTGGGAATGGAAGGAACTTGATTCGAATACTTGTATCGGCTGGGTTGCCATGAAGGACAGTGCCCGCGGCCTGATGTTGGTTTATGGCGTAAAAAATCCTGCGAACCAGGCTGTGAAAAGGGATCCGAAAATCTTTCGCACGCGGGACTGCTTCAAGACGCTTGAGCTCGTGCGCTGCCTTGACAGCAGTGAAGCCATGCTTCGTCCGAAATACCTGAATGACGGGGCAGTTGCAGCGGCCTTGATAAATTCGGAAACAAAGTGGAATAAGGTGATAATATCAAAAAATGATTTCGCGGACTATGATACATTGGCAGGAATTAAAGCAAATTACCTGAAGGATGTTCAGATTGCGGATGATAAGATCTTCTTCGCGACGGACATCTGCAATAATAAATACAGGATTTATCGATTAAGGGCCGGCGGGGTTGAGCCGGAAAAAATATTCGAGCCGGATTCGGGTTTTATTATCACGAATATATCTGCACTTGATTCTGAGAATATCTGCATTGCCGGGTGCAAGTCATTTTTTAACAAAATATTCATGACTGAAGACGGTGGCAAGAGCTTCAGCGAAGTGTCAATTCCAATTTATAACGATCCGAGGCAATATGGGATTATGTATTTATCAAACAAAGGTAAGTACAAGAAGGAAATCGTCATATCAACAAATGTACTGAATTTTCAAAGCTATTTCATGCGTATGGATGACCATAAAAGGCTTAAGATGCCTGAAGTGAGTGCATCGGGGCCCGCCGGCTTAAAACCTTACACACTGAAGCGTGATTCCGTTACACTAAGCTGGAGCCGGATCGGGGGGGCTGATGAGTACGAAGTGAACGTGTATGGCAAATCGCAAACTGATGGATGCTTTAATGATGACCCCTATGTGTTTGACGAAATGTTTCATAGAACGCATTATGCCGTGTCGGCCTTGGTCAAGGATACATTCCTGCTCCTGCCGAAACTATGGAAAAGCAACTACTATAAGGCACGCGTTCGTGCTCGATGCAAATCTGAAAATTGGAGCGACTGGGGTTTTTCGCCGAACTTTAAAACTGAAATGGGAACACTCACTCCACCTGTGATTGTCAGTCCGGAAAAAAAATATATGATAATGCCCTGCAACAAGGCAGAAATAATCTGGAACAAAGTGCCTGGCGCCACGTCGTACGATTTATGCGTGTGGGAGAATTCTATTGTAAATCCAAGCAAATATTTCACAGGTATGAACTACTACGACACTTCTTACGTGGCGAAGTCACTTGACAGCAATAGATCAATTGTAATCTACGTTCGCGCCTTGAACGACGAAGAAATCGGCCCTTGGGCTATAATGAGATTCAGTGCCGGTGCACCCGTTGGTGTGGAGGAAATAACGCAAACCGGCAGGAACGAGTTCTACCCGAATCCGGTGTGTGCGCGTGCCACGATACGGGTGGATAGGGAAGCAGATTGCAATGCAGCAGTTCGCGCCATAGACATGTCCGGACGCGAGGCCTTGCTCTGGAGCGGCACTCTGCCTGCCGGCAGGACGGATATCCCGATAAACATGGCCGAATTTGCCCGCGGATTCTATAATATCGTGATAGAAAGCGGCACTTCACGTGAATTTGTGAAGGTGATGAAGGAATAGGAAAAAAAGAAGTGAAGAGTGTAAAAATCGAAAATCCGGCAGAAAAATAAATATCTGCCGGATTTTTTTATAAAAGCAATAATCTCGTGAATGATTAATCGGAGAAAGAAGGAATATCAGTCAGCCTGCGCGGAGCAGAAAATCCTTTTTCCTTGCGCTCTATAGCCGATAGGGCAGAGGCATCGATTTCTTTCCACGTGAGGCCGAATTTGACCATGAGCTCGTCCCGCTCGCCACTTCCGCCAAAGCTGTCCTTCACACCCACGCATTCCATCGGGACGGGGATGTTCTTGACGACGGTTTCAGCCACCGCGCTGCCCAGCCCGCCATAGACCTGGTGCTCTTCCGCGGTGACGATGCAGCCGCAGTCGCGCGCGGCGCTAATCACGGCATCAATATCCATCGGTTTGATGGTGTGCATGTTAATGACCCTGGCCTTAATGCCTGCGCGCATTCCAAGCTCGCGAGCTGCGAGAAGAGCTTCCCACACCATGAGCCCGCAAGCGATGATGGCCACATCCGTTCCCTCGGTAAGCATGTTGGCTCTGCCGATTGTAAATTTTGCCTCGGGCGAAGTGAACATGGGCACCGCGCTCCTGCCGAACCTGATATAAGCGGGCCCGAACATCTCACCGGCCGCGATTGTCGCTTTTTTTGCTTCCTCGAAGTCGGCCGGAACGATTACGGTCATGTTCGGAAGAGCTCTCAAAAGGGATACTTCTTCCAGGGATTGGTGCGTGGCACCGTCCGGGCCGACAGTGATGCCTGAATGGCCGCCGCCGACCTTCACGTTGGCATTATTATAAGCCACGGATATGCGAAGCTGGTCGGAGTTGCGAAATGCCGCGAAAGCACTGTAGCTCGAGAAGAACGGAATCTTGCCGGAGAGCGCGAGCCCGGCGGCAATCGTTGTGGCGTTCTGCTCCGCGATGCCGATCGAGAAGAACCTTTCCGGGAATCTTGCCTTGAAGAGCGACGTCATCACCGAACCGGTAATATCTGAGCCCAGCACAACCACGTTGTCGTGTTTTTCGCCAAGGGCCACGAGCCCTTCTCCGAAGCCGTGCCTTGTGGGCTTTTTGCCAAGCAATTGAATATTATGCATAGTTATATTATATCGAAGATTTTACAATAAATTAAACAAGTTCGGCCAGTGCTGCGGCAGCCTGTTCCTTATTGGGAGGATTGCCGTGCCAGGAGTACTGGTCGTGCATGAATGAAACACCTTTTCCCATGAAGGTTTTGGCAATGATGCAGAATGGCTTGCCCGCGGCAAGGGCGGCGTTCTTCCTGAACTTCGCGAAGGCGCCGATGATCTCGTCGTAGTTGTGCCCGTCAATCTCGACCACCTCGAAGTTGAAAGCTTTGAATTTATCGGCAACGGGGTAGATTGACATCACGTCGTGCACCCTGCCGTCGATCTGGCAATCGTTGTTATCGACAATCCAGCAGAGGTTGTTCAGCTTGAAATTGCCGGCCGCCATGGCGGCTTCCCATACGGAACCTTCTTCAATCTCGCCGTCGCCGGTGATGCAGAAGACGTTTCTTGAATTCTTATCCACGAGCTTATCGCTCATAGCCATACCAAGAGCGATAGAAATCCCCTGGCCAAGCGATCCGGAGGAAGTTTCGATGCCGGGCAGGCCCGTGTCGAGCCCGGGGTGTCCCTGCAGGCGCGATCCCCATTTTCTTAATGTAGCGAGTTCGGCCGGGGGAAAATATCCCGCGCGGGCCAATGCAGAGTAGAGCACCGGGGCCATGTGGCCGGCACTCAGCACGAAACGGTCTCTCCCGTTCCAGCCGGGTTCGGAAGGCCTGTAGTTCATCACACCGCCAAAATAGAGCACGCTCATCACGTCCGCGATACCCAGCGGTCCCCCGCTGTGTCCTGAACCGGCAAGGGCCAGGCTCTTGATAATATCTCTGCGGATCTCGAGTGCGATCGGGGCAAATTCCTGCGGTGAGCGCTCTTTATTCTCAAAAGTAATATCAGAAAATTCTACTTTTAATTCCATAAATAACACTTTACGTAAATTTGCATAAACAAACAGACTCAATCTACGAAAAAAAAAGGATATATGCTTGAGAAGGGCATTTCGCGGGTTGTAGATATTAATCCAAGAGAGGAGATTTGAAGGGGATAGGGCAAAATAAAAAATGGCTGCCCCGGGCAGTTTCAATCCAAATGCCTTAAGGCCCGCCGTTGCCGGGGCAAATCGAGCGGAAAGATCAAGACAGATGAAGAAACGGCAAAAGTCAGCCATTATGATAAATTAATCAATTTAGTTCGATTTCAAGGCTTCAGCCCCTCCCACAATTTCCAGCATTTCCGTTGTGATTGCAGCCTGGCGCGCCTTGTTGTACATCATTTCCAGATCCGTGATGAGCGTGTTGGCATTATTCGTGGCATTGTCCATGGCCATCATCCTTGCGGCTTCCTCGGCGGCATTTGATTCAAGCATATAGCGCCAGAGCGTCATATCCACGAACCTTGGCAGCAGGTCGTTAACGATCTCTGCCTTTCCGGGCTCGAAGATATAATCCACGTTCGACATTTTCGCTCCATCGCCTGAATTGGCTTCAATCGGCAGAATGGTCTTTATTGATGGCAGCTGCCTGATGACGTTTACGTACTCGTTGTAGCACACGTAAACCCTGTCGTATTTGCCTTCGATAAAGTCGAATTTCACCTTGTTAATTATGGCCTTAACGTCTTCATACCTGAGTTTCGCGAAAATACCCGGATAATCAGCCACTATATTATAAGGGGAATGCTTGAAGAATGCACCGCTTCTCTTTCCGATAGTGATCAGCGAAATGCCTGCATCGGGATATTTCTGCACTATATCATCCTGGATATACTGGTTCAAGTGCCTGAAAAGCGAAGTGTTGAAACTTCCGCAAAGGCCTTTGTCCGAGCCGATGACGATGATAGCCACAGACTTCACGTTATCTTCCTCCCGCAGGAGCGGGTGGGCGTAGTCTTGCGATACGGCAGCCACAAGATTGGAAAGAGTCGCTTCCAATTTCTGGACGTAAGGCCTCGCGGACTCAATGGCTATCTGAGCGCGTCTCATCTTCGAAGCAGAAACCATCTTCATGGCGGAAGTAATTTTCGCCATGCTCTTTGTTCCGGATATTCTCTGGCGTATATCCCTTAAGGTTGCCATTATTTATTCCTTTCCTGAATGCATATCATAATAACTCTTAGTAGAACGGGAACTCATTTTTAAGGTACCCGTTGATATAATCGTCAACAGCAGGGAAAATATCAGTAAATTTATAATCGATACCCGAGGCGGCAAGCTTTGCCATGTCGGCTTCGGTATAATACTGATACTGGT
>CAZIHB010000113.1:0-6980 GCA_964538535.1 uncultured Hyphomicrobiales bacterium
GACGAGTTCTGGCGTAAAAATCATTCACGAGCTGCTCGATCTCTAAATATAAAAAATTAAAAGACGGCAGAAGTAGCCGGGCGGCTGTTCTGCTGTCTTTTTTTATTTATAAAAAGCACCGTGCAGAGATAAATAAAACTATCTTTCAACCATGAAGCGGCAGTGCTGAATGCTGCCGGGCGCGATAATAACCGCGGTATATACTCCCGGCGGCAGGCCTGCCACGTTCAGACGTGCCATGCCGCCTGAAAGGTCTTCACGGAACGTGCCGGCAGAGTTCCCGATTGAGTTGTAAAGCCTGATTTCTCCCTCCGGCGATGACGGGCTGAATTTCAGAACAACTGAATTAGATGCCGGGACGGGCGATACTTCGACGGTTGCTGCAGCAATGCTTTCTTCCTTGATATCCGCGATTTCATACCGGATCCATTTTATGATATTATCCAGTATTTCAGCCCGGCGCGGCTCGTTGTCGATGATAACCGGGTGCATTGATAGTATCACGGAGCGGCCCTTGTCCCTGCATCTGATGCCGATTATGGCATCGGAACCGCTGATCAGAGTCGTGTCGTATTTTTTCTTCTCGCTGTCGTAAATTATCCTGTTAACGTCCTTTGCAAAGTGCAAAAACGGCCGGGCTCTCCACTCATCAACCGGCTTGATGAAAAGGGCGGGCATATCGGCTATCAGGCCTTCAACGTTCGTGCCGAAATTGCCGCTCACGGGGTCAGTGCTGTCGCCTTCAAGCCATACCCTGCAATAGGTGTGGTTGAAGTAGCCGTTATAATCGGAAAAAAACAATGGCAGGTAGTTGGATTTCAGAATATTGCGCGACCACTGGTTCCCGCAGACGAAAAGCGGCACGCGGCCATCGAGGGCCCTCTTCATGCCGTCAATATCAGAGTTGCAGAACGCACCTGCAATCCCGCAGTTCCATATCTGTGTTGAAGGGGTGAGTAATCCTGCGTAATAGTAATACTGATCCGATGTTAACGTGAAGAAGTCATTGTATCCGAGCTGCTTCAAAGCTCCGGTCAGCGAGGCAGGTGCCTCGCCTGGGGAGACAATTTCCATGTTTTTTATGTCGGCTGATGCACAATAGACCGTGCCCGTGCTGACGGGCGAATCTTCAAGCCCCTTAACGGCAGCTCGGATTATGCCGATGCCTGTTCCACGGGTGGCTCCGCAGGTCAGCGTCAGCTTCAGGGGCTTTGATTGGCCGGGAAGCACCGTTAATTCACCTCCATCTGCACCATTCTGCCAGCAGTGCCAATCTTTGGGCGTATCATCGGATATTGCGGTGCTAATGGAAAATGTAAGAGTGGTATCTGATAAGTTTTCGAGCATAAAATTCTTCTCGATGGATTCGCCTGCTTTTCTTGTCCCGATGCCCTCTTCGGAAGTAATCAGGCGCATCAGCAGCTCATTTTTTATCGCGCGCGAGCAGTTTAGCACCTCTTTGCTCTCGGCACAATCCGCCTGAACGAGTCCGATGATGTTCAGCAGGTCGGTGTTCCAGTCAGGGGGGATTATTGTATCGATCTCGAAGACGTAAGTCTTTCCCTGCAGGGCCGGTGTTTCAAAAGATCCGGCCGTTCCCCACGGGGAGCACAGGAACGAGCGAAGCACCTTCACGTGCCTGTATCCCTCTATATTGAGCGGGAGGTTGTAATAGGGCGTGTCTTCATAACCGGACTTGTGCGAGAGGTAATTCTGCTGCGTCCAACCGTTTCCCACACCCGAGAGGCTGTCCTCGGTGATAATAACGTTGAATTTCAGGGAGTCTGCCACCGTGCGTGACATCGTGGCATAAATTTTTACTTTAAGCCTCCGTGTTTCTTTATCGAGATGATAGCTCGTATTAACTTCGACTTTTGCCGGATCAAGGAAAAGCGCCTCGGTGATTTGCTGCCAGCTGCCTCTGTCCTGCGGGAAGTAGCCGCCGAACTGGCGCCTGTTGATCGTTGCTGCCGGCACGCCGTAAACCCCGAAGGCAGATCTGAGTACTTTCTGATCCTGTATTGCCATGCTGTCGCTGACATGAATTTTAACGCCAATCACCTCGCCGGGATGCCGGGCAATGATTTTGTCCATGATGAGTGTGCCGTCAACGCACCACCCGCACCACGCGCCCGTGTATTGCTCGAGCAGAATATGTTTTTCCTGCGCCGAGGCATCGAACGAGGCAGCGAGCGAGGCAAAAAGAAACAGGGCCATGGCCGTCAACTTTTTCATATCGGCTTTCCCGAAAAATGATTTAACAACTTGAAATATAGCAGGAAGTGAGTAGATATACAAGAAAAAAGGCTGCCCGAATACGGACAGCCTTTCAATGATGCTCCTGAGCACGGACTTGAACCGCGGACCCTCTGATTAACAGTCAGATGCTCTAACCAACTGAGCTACTCAGGAGTAGCATTCTCTGCAAGTCGTAACTTAACAGGACACAAAATTAAGCAAAAACAGGGTATCAATCCAAATAATTTTTTCAATCCCGCAAAATTGCATTATTTTTGGTTTGTAAAGAGTGAATGCTCTCGGGGCGGCAAGGTGGAAAAATACTATTTATATGCATTGAAATAGAAGGGTTACGGGCATGATTACAGAAACTGAGGCTATAGTGCTTGACTCCCGGAAGCATGGGGACACGAGCAAGATCATTCATGCCTTCACGCCGGAAATGGGCAAGATCTCGCTGCTTGCCAAGGGCGCACTTCAGCCCAAGAGCAAGTTCGGAAGCAGCCTCGACCCGTTGAGCCTTTCAATGCTGACTTTCTATAAGAAAAGCGCCACCGATCTTCACCTGCTGTCGAAGTCCGAGCTGCTGACCCCGCTGCGCAAAATTCATTCCTCCTACGAGCACATTGCCGCGGGCCTGATGATAATGGAAGCTATCAGCCTGACGCAAGTGGCGGCCGTGCCCAATCCCGAGCTCTACGAGCTTGGCAGGAGCCTGCTTATGAAGCTGAACACTCTGCCGGCCTGCCCGAATACTGTATTCATCTTTTTTATGATCAGGCTTTCCGCACTCATGGGCTATGGCCTGAATTTTGATTATGTTCACAAGGGGCCGGATTGCACGCTCTATTATTCCCCCGAGGAAGGGGCCGTGATCGGTCATGGAGGGGCAAGGCCGCGCGGGGCCGTCGCGATCGACAGCGAGGCCTACGGCATGATGAAACTGATCGACGAGGGCGGGGCCGACGCAATTGATAATATAGATACGCGCGCCTGCTCCGAAAAAATATACGAATTCCTGATGTCGTGCTTCGGACGGCACCTGGACAGGCCCATCAGCCTGCGTTCTCATAATTTACTTATGGTTTGACATACAATGCTTTTCAATATATTTCTGACATTCTTCTTCGTGCTGCTCAACGCGTTCTTCGTGGCCGCGGAGTTCGCCCTTGTCAAGGTCAGGCTGTCTCAGCTCGAGCTCTCGGCTCGTTCCGGCAACAAGCTGGCCGGAGTTTCCATCAGTATGACAAGGCACCTGGACGCTTATCTATCGGCCACGCAGCTCGGAATAACAATAGCAAGCCTCGCTCTCGGCTGGATCGGGGAGAGTGTGGTGGCAGGCATAATAATCGATATTTTCAATTTCGCCGGCTATCACGTCTCGCCTGCCCTCGCGCACAAGGTGGCCGCGCCGGGAGCCTTCATCGTGATCACGTTCCTGCATATTATTCTCGGTGAGCTTGCCCCGAAATCCCTCGCGATCCAGTACCCGGAGAAAGTGACAGCCGGCATCACAGTGCCGCTCAGGATATTTTATATCGTCTTCAGGCCCGTGATATGGGCTCTCAATTCGCTCGCGAACGCTTTCATACGGCTGATGGGGCTGGAAATCACATCGGAATCAAGCCAGGTGCACAGCGCCGAAGAGCTCCGCTACCTGCTCGAGGAAAGCTCGAAGGGCGGTGCCATTGGCGACACGGAGACAAAGCTGATCGAAAACGTGTTCGATTTCCCCGAGACTGATGTAAAGCAGGTGATGGTGCCGAGGAACAAGGTTGTGGCTATCGAGAAAAGCATGGCTACGGAAGATATTTTCGAGCTTTTCGTCAACGAGGGGTACTCCAGATTTCCCGTTTATGAGAAAACGCTTGACCGCATAGTTGGCGAAATATTCGGCAAGGACCTGCTGACCCTTCTGATGCACAGGAATCTGATAGCGCTGGCAGATATCATAAGGCCCGCGTATTTCGTATCAGAGGAAGAAAAGATCGACAAGCTGCTGCGCGAGATGCAAAAGCGAAGAATCCACATGGCTGTGGTGCTCGACGAGTTCGGGGGCACCGCCGGAATCGTGACGATGGAGGACATACTCGAAGAGCTCGTGGGCGAGATACAGGACGAGTACGACGAGGAAACGCCCGCCGTGGTGATTATGGACGAAAAAGTATTCAAGGTGGATGCCGGCACGCCCGTTGCCGACGTGAACGAGGCCATTCCCTTGCCGCTGCCCGAGAGCGAGGACTACGAGACGGTCGGCGGCTACATAACGAGCGAGCTCGGGCGCCTGCCCGAGGAAAACGAGAGCTTCGAGCTTGGGGGGTATTCATTCCTCGTGCTTTCACGCTCCCAAACCCGGATAGAGATAGTGCAGATGACGGTGGCGGTGGCTGAAGAAGAAGATGAGGAAGAAGAATAATCTCCTTTTTTTTGCTTCGAAATTTTTTCTTGAACTATATTCAAAAATTTTATAATTTCGTCAATCAACGAAATGAAAAGGGTAGAGATGAAAGAGATTGAAAGAGCCTTCAAGGCGCTATCAGATAAAAACAGGCTCAGGATACTGATGATGCTCACGCGGAAGCCGCTTTGCGTCTGCGAGATACGCGAGGTGCTTAAATTATCCGTTTCTACCGTCTCGAAGCACTTGTCGGTGCTGCGCGGCGCGGGCTTTATCACTGACGAGAAAGACGGCAAGTGGGTTAATTACAGGCTTAATTCATTTACTGAAGATACATTATCGAGGCAGCTCATTATAATGCTTCCGATGTGGATGGATAAGGATGAGCAGGTCCGCTCCGATATGCAGAAAGTTATGCAGATCGACAGGATCAAGATATGTGAGCTGTAATTTTTTTTGAAAAATATTTCGATATTTGCGCAATTATAGTGAAAACAAAAACGAAAAATATGAGAATACTGATAATATGCACCGGCAATTCCTGCCGCAGCCAGATGGCCGAAGGCTTCATAAGATCTTTGGATCCGTCAGTCGAGGTCTTTTCTGCCGGCACCTGCCCTGCTGATGAAGTGAACCCGATGGCCGTCCTGGCTATGAAAGAAGCCGGGATCGATATCAGCGGGCAAAGCCCGAAGCCCGTCACACTCTTCGAGCGCGATGATTTCGACTTCGTGGTCACTGTTTGTGACAGCGCGAGGTGTGCCTGCCCGGAGCTGATGGGAAGCGTGGGCCGCCGCGTGCATATCGGTTTCGATGACCCTTACGAGGCGCAGGGCAGCCCGGAGGTGGTCCTCGCCGTCTATCGCAGGGTCAGGGACGAGATAATCAGGGACTTCACGAGCTTTTACAATGATATGCTGATGGACAACCGCGATAATTCACAGGGATGATGATGGAGAGAATAGCAAATAAACTCAGCTTCTTAGACAGGTACCTGACCGTATGGATATTTCTCGCCATGCTTGCCGGCGTTCTCTCCGGCTTTATTTTCCCGGGCATAGCCCGATTCTGGAATCATTTCAATTCCGGCACAACTAATATCCCGATAGCCGCCGGATTGATATTAATGATGTATCCACCGCTTGCCAAGGTGAAGTACGAAGAGCTTGGCGACGTGTTCAAAAACGTGAAGGTATTGGTTTTGTCGCTGGTTCAGAACTGGATAATCGGGCCGCTGCTGATGTTCTTTCTCGCTGTAGTATTTCTGCAGGATTACCCGCACTACATGGCAGGCCTTATAATGATCGGCCTTGCAAGGTGCATAGCGATGGTTATCGTCTGGAACGAGCTTGCCCGGGGCGACACTGAATATGCCGCGGGGCTCGTGGCATTCAACTCCATATTTCAGGTGCTGTTCTTCTCTTTTTATGCCTACGTGTTTATCACCGTGCTGCCCGGATTCTTCGGGCTCCATGGCTTCAAGGTGGCGATTACCATAGGGCAGATAGCCGGGAGCGTGTTTATATATCTCGGCATACCCTTTATTGCCGGGTTCCTGACGCGGTTTGTCATGGTCAGAGCGAAAAGCAGGGAATGGTATCATGCGAAATTTATACCGAAAATCAGCCCGCTCACTCTTATCGCGCTGCTGTTCACGATATTCGTGATGTTCTCGCTGAAAGGGGAATATATAATTAACCTGCCCTTTGATGTTGTGAGAATAGCAGTGCCGCTGCTGATTTATTTCGTTATAATGTTCGGCGTATCATTTTTTATGGGCAGAAAGCTGGGAGCAGGCTATGCAAAAACGGCGACGCTATCGTTTACTGCCGCGAGCAATAACTTCGAGCTGGCAATTGCCGTGGCGGTTGCCGTGTTCGGGATAAATTCCGGCGAGGCTTTCGCCGCCGTGATCGGACCGCTTGTGGAAGTGCCTGCTCTGATAGCGCTCGTCAACGTGGCACTGTGGCTGCGCGGGAAGTATTTTGCCGGGGCTGAGGACTGATTTTTTTTCTGAATAGAAGGGGTAATCAAATGGAAATTGCCGGGAACACGGTGCTGAATAAAAATAAAATGCTTTTGACCATATTGCTCTTGCCGGTGTGGTTCTTGATTTATCACTTCCTCGAACCGATCTCCTACGGCATCGTTTACAATATATTTGGCATGGAACGGGGTGCGCACCTGACTGAATCACTGAGATTCTTTATTTTTGAAGTGCCGAAGGTATTGCTTTTGCTGACTTTGATAGTGTTTGCCGTCGGTATAATCAGGAGCTGGTTCTCGCCGGAAAAGACAAGGAGAGCACTCGAGGGCAAGCCGCTTTTCGTGGGTAACGTCATGG
>CAZIHB010000114.1:0-6976 GCA_964538535.1 uncultured Hyphomicrobiales bacterium
TTCAGAGGATTCTGGAAAAATACTAAAGGGTTTGGTAAATAATATAGATAAATGGAATCTTTAGCAAGACATAGCGACAAGGAACTTCTTGCACTTCTTTCTGAAAATAAGAAGCAGGCGGAGCGTGCATTTGCTGAAATTTATTCCAGGTATTCGCAGAGAGTATATGCTTACTGCCTGAGGATAACGGGCGACAACGACGACGCGAACGATGTGTTTCAGGATACGTTCTTCAAATTCTATGACAAGGCGGCCGAGAACGAGACTATTGATAATCTACCGGCCTTCCTGCTGACAATTGCCCGGAACCTCTGCCTGAATTATAAGAGAAATCAAAAAAATAACATAGATATAGATAATTTTAGTTTTTATACAAACGATGATGCCCTGGAGGAAAAAGAGCTGCGCAAGTTGATAGCTCACGCGCTCGAACTCCTTGATTTCGAGGATAGAGAAGCTTTCATACTGAGGCAGTATCACCAGATAAGCAACATTGAAATAGCGGAAATAACGAAGACAACGGTCAGCGGAGTGAAAAACAGAGTCCGAAGAGCAAAAGATAAAATCAGGCTCACGCTCTTGCCTTATCTCGAAAATATGTCTAAATAGAATAAATAGAGTAATAAAATGTCGTACTCAGATCTAATTCACGAATACCTGGACGGATGCCTTGAGACTACGGACGAAGAAACTCTCTTCAGCACGCTAGCCAAGGATCCCGAGCTCAGGAATGAGTTCAACCAGCAGATGAAGATCCACCTGATCGCCTCGGCGGATATGAATGCCATAGCTCCACCCGCCGCGGTAACCGCGAATATATTTTCGACTCTCGGCTTCTCAACTCCGGGCGGCACAGAGCCTCAGGATAATAATAAGATCATCCCCGTTCCTCATGTCTCATTCTGGAAAAAATACGCCGGCTTCCTGCTTATTGCAATGCTTGCAGCCACACTGACAACCGGCGTTTATATAACTTACGACCAGATGAAGAATAGCGCAGATCCACAGGGCACCGCGAGGAATATTCCCGTTGTCACTTCCGTGGAGAGCGATGGATCCGGAAATAAAACCGCGGCTGATAATAAAAGCGTCTCGGGTTCGGCAGGCTCCCTCTTCGCCGGCAACGGCCAAAATTTCGGCAGCGAGGCTTATGCCTCCGATGGCAGTAATACCGAAGTAGCCAGGCTGAAAGGCATTATCAAATCGATGTCCCGCAAGATCGGGCAATCAATGAGAGCCGGCGAGCTGCCAACCGCGGGCGATACTGATCAGACAAATGACCTGACTTTAAATAAACACAATAACTCATCGCTGGCTAACCAGTTGCTGATAAATCCCGTACTTGTAGTCGAGGGCAGCATGCCTTTAGCATTGCGCTCCCCCGCCGCTAATATCCCGCATCCGGTCAGGATCGGCTCAGTCCAAAAAGGCTTTGGATGCACCAAGATGGAACTTATTGACGCGATTGACAACACCCGCTACATTGTCCAGGTAAAGGGAATAATGCCTCAGACTGCCAACCCGAATATCTCCCTTGCCTCCCGCGACAAAAATGCGCTCAATAATCTTGGTTTTAGCGTATATTATAAGCTTTCAGGCAGCAATGCCCTCGGCGCCGAGTTCGGATGGGAATCCTTCCCTCAAAGGTTCAGCCACGATATCGAAGGAATTACGCACACGCAGAAGCAAGCCCCCATACTATTCTGGTACGGAGGGGCATATAGATATACTGCAGCGAACCTGATCCTCAACGGCTTGATTAATCCATACGCCTCTGCCACAATCGGCGGAACGACTGCCGGCCCGATTTTGAAAGGCCAGATCGGTCTGGAAATTAATCCCTTTTCCAACATTGGCTTTATTATTTCGGGTGATTTTACTAACTTGTTCTATAACGTTGACGGGAAAATATATAATACAAGCAAAACCGGTGTTGCTTACGGTATAAGCTTTAAGTTTTGATGCTAAAATTTCTGAAGATATTAACAGCACTCGCGCTTGCCGCGCTGTCGGCAGGATGCGAGTGCGTCCCTGATATAAACACTCCGAAAACACTTACACCGAGCGATTTCTCCGATGTCCTCTTCATTAACGTTACTAACAAGTATTCCTCGTTGAGTGCTTCTTATAATGGGATCAGCATCGCCGGCTCCATCGAGAATTCTTCGCCGGCACTTTCCTATTGCGACGTGGCTTGCGGCTACACGAATATCAGGCTTAAATCAGGTGATTATGCCGTTTTCAATGCCTTCGCGGAACTGACAAAGGACCTGCACTACTCGATGCTGATCTATGAGCTTAATAACGTCATCAGAACTATGATAATTCAGGATGAATTCCAGGGCACCAATTCCCAGCTGGCTTATTTCAGGATAGCACACCTCTCCGAAAACTCAGGGGACCTTATTTTCAGCCTGAAAAACGGCTCTCAGGAGCTTTACTCGGTTGACCTGAGCATCAAGTCCAAGACAGAGTTCACTCCTTCCCAGCCCGGCAATTACTCCCTTGAAGTAAGAAAAAAACAGGATGATTCAGCCGTTGTTGCCACGGCAGAAAATATACGGTTCTCGGCCGGAAAGCTATACACACTGATATTAAAAAAAGGAATCGGCACTTCAGACTCGTACGTTATCCAAAGCACCGAAACTTCAAATTTCAATCTCAAGAAATAGGCTTTTCTTTCATTCAAGCCATGCCATACGCCTATTTTATTTAATTATCAGCACCTTCGCAGTGTATGTACCCGAATGCGGGGTGCCGACAGCAACATAATATACTCCGGAGGGCCATCCAGCTACATCAATATCCAGCCTTTCGCCGTCCTTAATTCTTGAATATCCTGAATATTGTTCCTTTCCGGAAATGGAGCAGATATCAATTTTGCAGATCGATTCCGCGTCAGTGCCGAACTTAATGATAAGCTTGCCGTCGCTGACTATCCCGGGTATTTCAGCCGAGACTCTCGGCTGCATGATAATCCTTTTCGAAGCGACAGGCCCGCAGAAAGGCTTAAGGCGAAGTGAACCGTCTTCTTTATGCAGCGTAAGGTCCTTCCCCGTCACCGGCTCGAACCGTGTGACAGCGAGCGCGGTCGTGTCCGGTACGGAAAGCAGGGCTATACCGGTGATCCAAAGGAATTCCCCGCTTTTGTCAAATAGCCCGCTCACCCCATCTTTATTAAGCGAAAAGCTCAGCCTCCCCTGCTCGCGCAGGAAATCAATCTCAGCCTCGCCGGCAGCTGACTTCCTGAATACCCTGACGGGATAGAACAGGTATGGATCATAGCTTGTCACCACGTTCAGCCCTTCGGGGCGAAGCATCGGCATGGAGTCTTTTATCATGTATGCAGCGTTGAAAGTGTCGCCCGGCGCCTTGTAATAATGCCCGATCATCACTGTGTTCTCATATTTTTCCAACGGGACGAAAGCATGGATAGGCAGCATTACTGTGTCCCTGCAATCTGATTCCTCAATTATCCTGAGTTCGGCTGAATAGCTGCCGTCATTTATAGCTTCAAACCTGACCGAAAATGTCGCAGAATCCTTACCGGCCACGATTAATGGCAAGGCGGAACCGATACGAAACTCGCCGGAGCCGGGAATAATATCCACAGCGGTGATTTTCCGGCCGATTCGGAATTTATTTTCTGCTTTTACTATTATCGTCGAAGTATCGCCTTTCCAGACGGATCCGAAATCAATGACGGCAGGTGAGTAATTGAGCACCGGCCGCTCAATCTCCGCTTTAAGTGAAACAATGTAATCCTTTGGGCAGTACCTGCTCCTGAATGAAAATGTATCTGCCATAACACCGGTGCCGGCTTCAGAAGGGATGAAATTAAAAACAGCTTCCACGGAATCCTTTCCCCCTGCTACGATTGGCAGCGAGCCCGCAAAGTATGCGGCATCAACCGGGCCGCGGACAAGATCAAGAGTGTCAATTGCAGTGCCCATGTTGGCGAACACTACTTTAAAGCGCTTTTCAGGAGTGCAGGGTTCCATCAGCCCGAGGTCAAACTCGCTGGTATATGGCTTAATATCAGAGATACGGCATTCCCCGGTAATCGGGATGCTGATTGTGCGGCCGTCAGGCATTTTTGAGGAAACGGTGAGAACTGATTCAAAATAGCCCTCGCTTGCCGCATTATATATAATTTCGACAGGCAGTGAGCCGCCGACGGGGAGATATATCGGAAAAGAAAAACTGCCGCCGAGAGTAAATGGCGCATCGGGGCTGATGGTGATTGCAGTTATCGTGTCCTCGACTATACCCTGATTCATAATTTTAACTGTATCCGGGTAAACACCAAACTCACACTTCGAAAGCCCGAAGCCCAGCGAGTCATGAGAAAGAGAGAATCTCCGGCTCAGACTTGTAATATTCAGCGGGATCGAATCCTCGTTGAAGCAGGGGCCGTCAGTATGGACTACCATGTGCTGCTTATATTCCCCGTTGTCTGTCGCTAAAAATTCGATATCGAATTCCACCGAATCACCGCTCTTTAGTTCGATCGGCGGCTGAGGAGAGATTACCGCCCCGAGACCGGATTGCACCGGCAGAATATCGCAGGAAGTAATCTGCACATCTTCCGTACCGATTGATTTCACCTTCACTTTTTTATGCAGAGTGACTCCGGACTGAAGCACAAAATCAAGTTTTGAAGGCTCGATGGCGAATCCTGAAGTAATTCCGGTATATTCAAGTGCAATGCTGACGATGCTGTCGCATGGCATTATAGAAAGTATGAGGGTGTCGCGGTTCAATCCGGGCGATTTTGCAGTCAATTCAATCCGGCATTCAAGGGAATCGCTTGCAGGAATAATGGCGGGCAGGTGGTTCCCTGCGAAACTGACGTCGGCATCGGCAGTGTTTCTGATTATATTCTCAATATTTGCCGCCAGGTTTCCGAGGTTTTTCAGCGTGCATCTCACCTGCTTTTTGTGCCCGAGGCATATCTTACCAAGAAACAGCGTAGTATCGGGCGGCACAACCATCTGCCCCCCTCGCACTCCTTCAATATATAGGTTTAGTTCCTTTCTCGCCCCTGAAAACCTTGTTTCGTTGCCCGAAAAGAGTATTCTTGCTGAATAAGAGCCGAAGGGCATATCTTTCAGGCGATAATACAGGAATGTTTTTTCTCCGGGCTTCAAATTGAGTGGGAGAGTAACATTGCCCTTCCAGCCGAGAATTTCGAACGCCCGGGCTTTATCAAAAAGGTGGATGCTGTCAACGACAAGCATGCTGTTGCCGCTGTTAGCCACTTCGACCGAGTCGATGTGAAAGTCGTGACATTCAGCAATTGCATGAAGAGTATCCGGTATGAGCAGAATCGGAGACACGCCGTAAGCCCTTATGGTTATTATCGTGTCCTTCTGGCATGGTCCGGTGCGGACTTTATACATCTGCTCAACCCAGCCCGTATCGACAGGATTAGCAGAAAAACGCATCGAGGCCTGCCCCGAATGTATTGACAAAGGCAAGGCACTCGCCACAGTGATTATCTGATTGCTGCCCAGAGGGTAAGCATCGCTTACATACTCGTTGTCGTTTTTTGCAGTCCATGCAATAGCCCCTTCGGTCTCCGATCCGCATGGTGCCGGGTTGATAACGAGAGAATCCGCGGATGCCTTGATGGTTGCGACAGAGGCGCTGCCAAGCAGGTGCACGTCTATCTCTTTCGCGTGTGCGGGCACCCCGTCCGAGCAATTGATTGCAAGAGTTGCCGATTTATTCCCTGCGTTTATAGGCACAAACTCTACGACAATTCTCACCTGCTCGCATTGCTTCATGTCTATCCCGGGCAGTGGCTCCAATAATTTGAAGTCATTTACATCATTGCCGATAATTGAGAAAGTTGTATAAGTGCTTTTGAAATTCAGATTGCTGATATAGAGCGTGTCGTACGCGACAGCCGGAAGGCAGAGCGTGGGAAAATTCAGAATTTCCTTCGTCACGGGAAAATCAGGCGGCGACAATTTAAAAATTCCGTCCCCGCACATCCATCCGCTCTCGCTGCCTGTCATCCAGATATCGTCAAGGTCTCCGCCATCTATGCCGCAGTTCCTCTTCTCCCAGTTGACACCGCCGTCGGAAGTATAATAAACACCTTCATTATAGCCGCACACCCAGCCCGTGTATTCCCCGGTGAGGAACGCGCCGAACATCGGGTCGCTCCCCGCGGACGCCCTGTTCCACGATGCGCCGTTGTCAGTCGAAAACCTCATCCCCCCGAAGGAGCCTTGGCCCGAGCAGTTCAGCCCTGCCGTGGGTACGAGAAATGAGTTGCCATAGTGCGTTATTTCTTCTTGCCAGTAATTTTGCCCTGTTGTGGAAAAAATATCCCATGTAAATCCGCCATCGCTTGTTTTCCAGATCCTGCCGCTGCTCGAGGCGTATCCGTTTCCCGTGGCGCTTTCGAGCATCAAGTCCGTAAGGCCGCTTTCCGGTTCGTTGGCAACGAACCTCACCCATGTTTTCCCTCCGTCCTTCGTTCTCCAGAATGATTGCACCTCGCCCCCGCAGCCGCCGGCGAGCACGCATCCGTTCATTTCATCAACGAAGTAGCATCCCCAGTAGGTTTCATCAGGCTCAGGAGTGACGTTGTAGAATGTTGCCCCACCGTCCGATGATTTCCAAATCCCCTCGACGCCCGAGACATATCCTGTATTTATTGTTGGAAAGCAAACGCTCTCCAGGTGATAAGCGTCCCTGATCCTGACGCCGTTCCACGTCTTCCCGCCGTCGGTAGTGCGCACCACCGTGCCGAAAAAGCCGCATGACCAGCCATAGAGCTGATTGGAAGGCAGAAAATATATATCCAGAAAATAAGAGTCATCGAGCCCTGCCGGGAGATTCTTTATTTTCTCCCATCTTTGGGCCATCAATAATGATGGACTTAAAACCAGGAATAAACAAAAAATATATAGTAAACTAATCTTTTTCATAATCATGGCCCTTGCAAAGTCTGCCCAAATAG
>CAZIHB010000115.1:0-6973 GCA_964538535.1 uncultured Hyphomicrobiales bacterium
ATTGCCGGCCGCCCGCAAAGCAACAAACTGTTCTTTCGATAAAAAAAATATTCTTGAAAAATCCCTGAAAATTGCTTTCTTTGCTATACGTGTGGAAAGAATTGCTTTTCAATAATTTTGGGGTGAATATGATGCCTGGACTCAGCTCTGTGCTTCCCGTGAAAGATCCCGTCGCTTTTCTGATGATCGTGATGCTCGTGTTCCTTCTCGCGCCTCTGATTTTCAGGAAGCTTCATCTTCCGGGCATTGTGGGGCTGATAATAGCCGGCGTATTGATCGGCCCGCATGGGTTCAACGTGCTGGAAAAAGATGCCGGAGTGGAGTTGATGAGCACCTTCGGCCTGCTTTACATCATGTTTCTTGCCGGCCTGGACCTGAATCTCAGCGAGTTCAGGAAATTCAGAAATAAAAGCATCGTGTTCGGCATTCTCACATTTACAATCCCACTCACTCTCGGCTTTTTCATTTGCTTTTTCCTGCTGAAATTTAATATCACCGCATCTTTGCTCGTGGCGAGCATGTTTTCCACCCACACCCTCGTGGCCTATCCCATAGCGACCAGGCTGGGAATAAATAAAACTGAGCCCGTAGCGGTTGTTGTCGGAGGAACCATAATTACGGATACTGCCGTGCTCGTGCTGCTTGCCGTTATTTCCCAAGCCGACAGGGGGCTGCTTTCGATGGCATACTGGCTGAAATTCGGTGTATCGCTGTCATTATTTCTTTTCCTTGTGCTTTGGGTGATTCCTCGTGTCGGCAAGTGGTTCTTCAAAAATGCGGAAAGTGAGACGGCCACACAATACACTTTTGTTATCGCAATAGTATTCATATCGGGCTATCTGGCCAAGCTTGCCGGCCTTGAGCCAATCGTCGGAGCTTTCTTTGCCGGACTTTCATTGAACCGTCTGATTCCTCATTCTTCATCTCTGCTCGGAAAAATCGAATTTATCGGCCACAGCCTGTTTATTCCATTCTTTCTGATGAGCGTGGGGATGATTATCGATCTTTCGGTGCTCGTGAAGGGATACACGGCAATTGAAGTCGCGGCTATCCTCACGATCGTCGCTCTCGCGACGAAATGGCTGGCCGCCTTCCTGACGCAGAAGCTGTTCAGGTTCACTCATTTTGAGCGCGGCCTGATGTTCGGCCTCTCGAGTTCTCACGCGGCAGCGACAATTGCCGTGATCATCATCGGGTACAATCTCGGCATCGTTGATATTCAGATTGTCAACGGCACCATTTTGCTGATTTTGATCACTTGTGTCAATGCTTCGTTCGTTACTGAAAGGGCAGGACGAAAACTTGCCATTTTCGAGGTGGAGAAAAAAACGGAACCGGCCGCCATGCCCGCAAGGGTGCTTGTGCCATTTGCTAAACCAGACACGGTGAACAGGCTGGTGGAATTCGCCATCATGATGAAATCAGATCCGGCTCAACCCATATTTCCACTTTCCGTGGTTAACGATGACGATGAAACTGCAGATAAGATCATAAAAAACAATAAACTGCTTGACAGGCTGGTCAAGGAGCTCTCGTATAACAACCATTACGTGCAGGTGGTCACAAGAGTTGATATCAGCGCCACCGCCGGAATCATTCGCGCCGTGAAGGAATTGATGATCAGCGATATTATTCTCGGTTGGTCAGGCAAAAGCCTTATATCCGATAAAATGTATAACACGATGATCGATAATCTTGTTAATTCCTGCAACCAGATGTTCTTCATCACGAAACTCACCTCGCCGCTTAATACGATCGGCAAGGTTCACGTCTTTTTGCCCGAACTTGCCGAGCTCGAGATCGGCTTCGATAAATGGGTGGAACGTGTGCTTCGCCTTGCAAAGCAGACATCCTCCAAAATCTGCTTCTACGGCTTTTTCAGGTCGATAGGAAATCTTAAGCATACTTTTTACAAAAGCAGAATGTTCCTGGATGTATCTTTCAATTCAATCGGCGATTGGCAGGATTTTCTTGATATCGGCAGGCACATAGGAAAGGACGATCTGCTGTTCGTGATAAATGCAAGGACGAAGAGCCTTTCTTACAATCATAACATCGATCTTATTATTGATAAAATTGCATCGAAATACAAAGATCTGAATCTCGTGGTTGTTTTTCCGGAACAGCACCCGTCCCTTCAGAGAGAAGAGGCCGCGGACCTGGAAGTGCTCGGCAGCTCTGTCATCAACGAGAATATATTGCTATTTAACCGGGTAAAGGGGTTGGTTAAAGGCCTGTTTGTCAAGCAAAAAAACGCCGGGTGAGTTGAACTAACATTGAAGGGGAAAAGTGAAAACCATAATAATAACGGGAGCATCTTCCGGAATCGGCCGTGCCGCGGCCGGATTATTCCGCAGAAACGGCTGGAATGTTGCGGCTACCATGCGTGATCCATCCGGGCTTGAGATTCCCGAGTCCGGCAATTTCAAAAAATTCAGGCTGGACGTGGCAGACTCGATCTCGATTAAAAAGGCAGTCAGGGAAGCAGAAGAGCAGTTCGGCTCGATCGATGTGCTGCTGAATAACGCCGGATACGCTGCAACAGGTGCATTCGAGCGATCAACCGAGGAGCAGATCAGGAAGCAGTTCGAGGTGAATGTGTTTGGCCTGATGAAAGTGGCCCGCGAGCTGATTCCGCACTTCAGAAACAACTCCTCAGGCCTGATTATCAACGTGTCATCGATAGCGGGCAGGTTTTCCATGCCGCTTTTCAGCGTGTATAATTCCACAAAATTTGCCGTGGAAGGATTTTCCGAGGGGCTGGCTTACGATCTTGAAAAGTTTGGCATAGGCGTTAAGATAATAGAGCCCGGACCGGTCAAAACTGATTTTTACGGCAGGTCAATGGATCTTATGGAAGAATCCGGGTTCGATGAATATAACAATTACGTGGCAAAGGCATTCAACTCAATACAAAAATTCGGGGATTGGGGAGCAAGCCCCGAACTTGTGGCCAAAAAAATATACCTGGCCGCGACGGATGGCAAAAAGCGCCTCAGATACCCCGTCGGAGGCGGGGCACCCATTATGCTGGTTTTGAAAAGGCTGCTGCCTGACCGCATCTTCATGGCTTTCACGGCAAAAATTCTTGGCATTTAGCCGCTGGAATGTGCATTTTATTTATAGAGGTCGGGAACAAAATTTATTTCAGAGCGCGGCGTCCTGACGTACCCCTTTGATATTTTCCTCGGTGGGAATGTGATCGCCTTCGGGCTGGCGTCCTTGTATGGAATTTGAGCCAGAATGTGCGAGATGCAGTTCAATCTTGATTTTAATTTATCGTCGGCCTCTACGTCGTACCATGGGGCGTGCTTCAGATCGGTATATTTCATCATTTCATCTTTAGCCATGGAGAATTCCACCCATTTGTCCCAGCAGGCAATATCCATTGGTGATAGCTTCCAGCGCTTTGCAGGATCCTCGGTTCTGTCCATTATCCTTCTTTCCTGCTCGTCGTCGCTGACCGAAACCCAGTACTTGAGCAGAATGATTCCATCCCTTACGAGCATTTGCTCGAAAAGCGGGCAGGAACGAAGGAATTCCTCGTATTCCTTCTCGGTGCAGAATCCCATGACGCGCTCGACCCCTGCACGATTGTACCAGCTTCTGTCGAATATCACCATCTCGCCCGCAGAGGGCAGGTGCGCGGCATAGCGCTGAAAATACCACTGCGTCCTTTCTTTCTCCGTTGGCTTATCAAGTGCTGTCACCCGTGCTCCCCGCGGGTTCAAAGGCTCGATTATGGTCTTGATTATGCCGCCCTTGCCGGCAGCATCCCGCCCTTCAAATATGATTACAACCCTGAGGCCTTGCTCCTTAACCCAGTACTGCAGTTTGACGAGCTCTTCCTGCAGCCTTTCAAGCTCGGCTTCATAGAATTTCTTGCTTATCTTCCCTTTTGAGTTGTACTTTTCAATTTTGTCGTCATGTTTCGACATGGTGAAAACTCCGCCTGTGACACAAATTTGATTTTAAAAAAAAACCGCTCTTCAATGAGAACGGTTTTTGCTGTAAAAAAGTTTATTTAAAGGCAGCTATTCAGTAACCGCCAACTTCGTAGTGAGCTGTGTGCCTGCTGTTTTCATGGTGATAAAATACATGCCCTGAGCCAGGCCGGTGCAATCAAAAGTGACGGAATAGGAACCGGGCTGCATGGCGCAGTCTCTTATCGTCTGAATCTCGTTGCCCAGAAGGTCGGTGATCGCGATATGGACATCCGAGAAAGCGCTGATTGAGAAATCGATGCTCGTGCGGCCTTTTGCCGGGTTGGGGCGTGGTGAGGAAAGCGACGCGGCAGCCGGAATGCTTTCGGTTTGCTCCACGCTGACGGGCGGCTGGAAATAGAATGAGAAGTATCCCTCGGGAGCCGTAATTGGCTTTGTCATTGTCTTCCCGTTGTTGCTTTCTGCTTCTATGTAGTATTGAATCTCGTCATCCTTAGTGAAATTCGTATTTTCTATGGCTGCTTTGAACGTTGTGCCATCGCTTGCCAAATCGACCGTGTTCCAGGTGGATTCACCGGATTTGCGCCAATTGCACACGGCACGTTTTATGCCGCTCCTGTTGGTTATCTTTGCTTCGATGGGGTATGAGGATTTTAAATCCTGCAGATCCCTCGTTGAAGAGTGGAATATCCTGATCGGATTATCCGCCGGGATCTGCATCGTGATGCAGTGGATGGCCCCGCCCATGGGAGTGAGAAGCCTGGCATCGATTGGCACAATTTTGTATCCGGGAAGATGTTTTCTAAGCACTTTCACCGCTTCGTTATCGCCTGAAACATTGCCGCTCGTGTCGTTGGAATAGGAGGGGAAGATAAAGCTCTTGTTGACGATGAGGCCGTTAATATATCCTCTTGCATCAGAATTGAAAGAGTAGCAGCTTTTTCTTGCGTATGTTCCGTCGTCATCAGTCGGAAGCGGCACCCTGAGTATTCTAAGCTGATTACCGTAAACTGATTTGGAGGACTTCAACGCTTTTATGTTATCGGCAGCCGTGTAATAGTCCAAGAAATTGATGTTGCCGAAAGCCTCGGGATACTCGGTGGCAAGAATTGTCTCGTCATCAACCATTTTCAGATAAATATCAATGTGCCCCGTTCCGCCGTCGCAGGACAGGCTTTTCAGGATATTATTTTTTGACAGGTTGAAAATGCGTTTCATTTCAGTATCGACTTCGGCAATGCTCATCGGTTTTTTATAGGAGAATGCATCACCAAGCGAATCGAGGTTGTTGTTGTAGAGCACATTCCCGTAGAATCCGTTGCCCCAGCCGTCACTCATGTAGTTTCCGCCCTCAATTTCGACGGGGGAGTGGAAAGACTTCACGCCGAGCTTTTTGGCAAGAAAATCCGGAAAGGCATTATCGATCGGCCTGTCGGGATAATATTCCGTGTTCACGAGTCCGAGTGTGTCGCCCGGTCCGTAATAGAACCCAAAGGGACCGAAATCCCTTGCCCAAAAGGCGTTTTCGCCGTCGGGATCGTGTATGAATTCATAATTTGTGAGTGGTGTTCCTTTTTGCGCCATCAGATTTTTTATGCTTGCCGTATCCTTCGGATTCGAAAGGCGGATCAGGACCTTGCACTCTTTCTGTATTGCATCGGCCAGCTTGCACCATAGCGGAGGATAGGGGCTGTCGCTGAAAGTATCCGCGATATATCCCTTGATGCTCACGACTTCATAATGGGTGTCATCAATATAGTAAATCCCGATGCCGGGAAGAAAAGGCATAACGACCCTGTTCAATGAATCAAAGGCAAAGGAAGGCCAGGAAATAAATACTGCCTGCGATTCGTCGAACTCGCCCGGGCTGCTTATATTGGCGGGCAATGAATCGATTTTGGCCATGATTTTAGATCCGGTTTTGGGCGCCATTTGCTTTGCCCGGGCCATCTGCTTCAATTCGGGATATTTCTCGAGATTGAGCGGCTTCCTTGAAAAATACTTAATCTTTGCTTCGGCAGGCATCATTTTATAGTTTTCAATCGCCTGCTCCGGTGAGTTATCGGCGGAATACCCCGTGGCGATAACTGATAAAACAGCTGCAAGAAGAGCTGTGAATTTTAAAAATATTCGCATAAAAAACCTGAAAAATCAAAATATAACTAATTGAATTTATTAGACCCGAAAAATGCTGATAAGTTTAATCCCGACAAAAATAATTACTCGCCCGGGCCGCTCCCCGTATCGGAATACTTGCCCGAGATCTCGATGATTCTTTGTTCTGCATTCTCAAGATAGGCGCGGCACTCAGTGGAGAGCACCATTCCTTCTTCGTAAAGATTGATCATTTCCTCAAGGCTGACGCTGCCGGCATCAAGAATCTCGACAATTTCTTCTATTCTTTTCAGCTTCAAATCAAGCTCGAACACCCTGTTCGGATTGCTATCCATTTATTCCCTCACTTAATATTATTACTTGTTTCAACTGATTTGATAATTGCTCCGGCAGTCTCCCTCTGGCGGACTATCTCTATGCTTTGCCCCGGGACGAGGTTCTTGTCGTTCATGATGTAGCCGTCGTCGTTTTTCAGCAGGGCATAGCCTTTGCGCAGCGGGGAAAATGGATTAAGTGTTTTCAGGTTCCTCTCAAGTGAAAAAAGTTCCCTGAAGCTGTCTGAATGGCAGCGTTTTATATTTTTAGCAAGATTGTATTGCGTCTCGTCGATTTGCTGCAAATAGAGATTGATCCGGTCAATAATTCTTTTTCTGCTTTTTATTTCGGATGATCTGCCGGTAAGGTTCTTGTATTCTTCAATTTTTCTCATTGCGTTTCTTTCCATGCTTCGCGCCGAACCGTTGATCCACTCGAGAGTGTCGTCAAGGAGCAAGGGGGTTGCCATTTCGGCAGCTGCTGTCGGAGTAGCCGCGCGCAGGTCGGCAACGAAGTCCGCAATTGTGAAATCTGTTTCGTGCCCGACAGCCGAGATGACTGGCGCCCGTGATCTGAAAATGGCATAAGCCACTTCTTCG
>CAZIHB010000116.1:0-6914 GCA_964538535.1 uncultured Hyphomicrobiales bacterium
AAATAATTAAAAAATTCGAGTAACCTGCTAATAATATGATGTTATTGAAGATAATATCCGGGAAAAATCGTGGGAAACGAAATCAACGGCATAACGAATTTTTTATTTCTTGAATATAAACTCTAAAGATTTTATATTCTCGTGTAGTATAAAATGCTACCGAGGAGTAAAGAAATATCCAAGGCAGGTAATAAATTTGAGAAAATGGTTTTAAACATATAATATTTGAGAGGATAAAGCATGAGAATTTCTACGAAGATTGTCACCTCAATAATTGTTCTTTTTCTCGCTGTTTCCGGGATGCGCGCCGAATTCAAGAGCAAATTCGACGTCAGCCTCAGCGGATACGTGAAGTTCGACCTATTTCACGACAACAGCGAGGTTGGCAAGGGCGATTATTTTTTCTACGCGAATCCCGGGGATTCGAAGGAAGCCAAACAGGAAGTATTTTCTGCCACGGCCAAGCGGTCGAGGATTGGCCTTACTATCGACGGGCCCCAAACAGGTGCGGACGGCAAGACAAAAGCCTACATCGAGGCTGATTTTGCCGGCGGGTACCCATCGTCATCCACAGCAGCCACTCAGCCTTTGTTTCGCATACGTCAGGCGTGGGCCGAGTATTCAAATTCTTGGTTCGAGGCCAGGATCGGGCAGGACTATGCCCTGATAGGGCTTTTCAGCGCCAATTCCGTGAGCTCCTCGAACATGGCGTGCTTCGGCAATCTTTGGATACAAGAGCCTCAGGTGCGGCTGACATTCAAAAAAGATGATTTCAAGCTGCAGGCCAGCATCAACAGGCCGGTATCGGGCAACGGCGCGCCCGTCGCTTTCCTGAGCTCTGACCCCGTCGAGGATGGAGAAAGATCGGGCAAACCGTGGTACATGGGCCGTCTGGCCTGGGAAACCAAGGAACTGCAGCTATCGGCAAGCGCCCACTACGGCCTGACGAAAATTGCATCACTGAACGGCAAGACGCATAATAATGCCTCAAATTCCCTGAACGTGGACATACTCGCGAAAAAATACGGCTTCACTTTCATGGCAAAGGGATTCGCCGGGGAGAACCTGAAATCTTTCAACGGCGGAATCCAGCAGGGCACTGTGGCAGATTCGTTCAACGTGGAAAACGTGAAGAGCCACGGGGCCTGGGCTTCGCTGCAGTATCAATTCAACGACAGGCTGGCAAGCACCGTCGCATATGGGTTCGATGATCCTGACGACGGGAAATTGAAGACGAGTATGCGCTCCAAAAACACGATAGCATGGGGCAATCTGGAGTTCAACATACAAAAGGCCCTGATCTTTATGCTCGAGGGGCAATACGTCGAGACGGATTATATTAACAGGAGGCAGGGGCACAACTTCCGCCTTCATTTCTGCACGTTTTTTAAATTTTAGGACTGAGGGCAGATAATAATTCGGACGTAACCGTGCCGGCAGGAGCCGATACGGAAAAGGAGCATAAATGGCACACAGGTATCTTGAAATGAGAAAATATGTGGCACCCGAGTTTATTTTTGGCTGCGGTGCCCTTCAATACAGCGGGCTTTATGCCAGGAACCTCGGCTCGGAGAAAGCACTGATAGTGACGGACCCGGGAATAATCGAGGCTGGCTGGCTGAAAGAGCTCGAAAAATGCCTCGGCGAGGCAGGGATAGAATATGCCGTTTTCAGCGGTGTCACGCCCAATCCGCGTTGCGAGGAAGTGCACGAGGGCATCGAAGTGTTCAGGCGCGAAAAGTGCAGCTTCTTCATTGCCATTGGGGGCGGAAGCCCGATGGACTGCGCGAAAGGCATCAGCATACTATCTTCGAACGAAGGGCAGATTACCGATTTCCAGGGGGTGGATAAGATAAATAACCCGAATCCGCCCCTGATCTGTATCCCCACGACGGCCGGGAGCGCCTCGGAAGTGTCGCAGTTCTCGATTATTTACGACGTGGCAAAAAAGGTGAAGTTTGCAATAATCAGCAAAGCTGTCATTCCCGACCTCGCGCTGATAGACCCCATACTGACAACAACGATGGACGCCGGGCTGACTGCTTGCACCGGGATGGACGCGCTCACCCACGCCATTGAATCATATGTTTCCAATGCAAGTTCGTTCATGTCTGAAATGACATCGATCGAATCAATAAGGCTGATTAACGATAACCTCGTTTCGGCCATTAAAAACCCGAGGGAAATTAAATACAGGAGCCTGATGCTGCGCGCAAGCCTTCTTGCCGGGCTGGCGTTCTCAAATTCCAGCCTCGGGCTGGTGCACGGCATGGCACACGCGCTCGGCGGCATGACCGACATGCCTCACGGCCTTGCAAACCTGATCCTTCTCGAGAAAGTAATTGCTTATAATTTCGACGCAGCGCCCGATAAGTATAGTGAGGTGGCAAATGCTCTCGGCATATTCACTCGAGGCATGACTGATGCCATGGTGTGCGATTACCTGTGCGAGAGGATCTGCAACATGAAGGAGTCGGCGGGAATATCAAGAAGCCTGGGGCAGATGAATGTCAGCAGGGATGATATAAGAGAGCTGGCACTGAAGGCAATTGACGATCCATGCCTTGCCACTAATCCGAGAAAACCAAACCTGGAGGATATTGAAAGCATATATGGAAGAGCATTCTGATAATAATTCGAATTTGGACATAAGGAACCAGATCATAGGCTTGGGGGAAAAGTCCTTCAGAAAAAGTTATTTTCCGGAATTTCAGGACAAACTGAGGAAACTTGAAGAGAACTACACGAATCTGCGCGCCAAAAGCGAGGAATTGCAGAAAACGATCGTTGAGCTGGAAAAGTCGAAGCAACGCGCGGAAGTGAATGAGAGCAAATTCAGGATGATTTTTGATTCCTCCACAGATGGGATTTTGCTTTACGATATTAACAATCAAAAAGTTTTCCTGGCGAACCACGCCGTCTGCAGGATATTCGAAATCGAGGTAGCCGCCCCGGGCAAAGAAGTTATCCGTAAATTGCTGCCGGAATCCGCTCTGCAGCAGATCGTGGCAAACATCGTGCACCGCGATCCTGCAACCCTGCACGACGTTCATATCCAAACGGCCACCGGAAAAAACAAATACCTTGATATTACAATCAATTATCTGAACCTCGAGAGCATAGAATACGTGGTGGGCGGGGTGCGCGACGTCACGGACGTCGTGGAATCGAGAAAGAAGGAGCGGGACCTGCTGAACCGCGTCAATCAAAGCCATGCTGTTTATCTGAGCATAGACCCGGCGGATGATTTCAGGATAACGGACATATCCTGGAACGCCCGCCAGCTCGGGCTGGATCATGCCGAGATATTGCATAACGGCTGCGGGCTGGCGGAAATAATCTTCAGGAATGACCTTGCTAAATTCATGAATGAGCTGGATGAGTTCAAAAGGACAAGAACTGAGGCCTTCGAGATAGAGACCGGCATAGAAGGCAGAAACGGGGTGATCAGGTGGGTGGATTTCAGAATATACGCGGGCTATGACGATGAGGGGCAATTCAGCTTTATAAACGGTTTCATGCTCGACATCACAAGGCGCAGGCAATATGAAGAAGAGCTTAAGGGCTACCGCCAGAGGCTCGAGGTGCTCGTGGAAGAGAAGACCTCCGAGCTCGTTAGCATGAACCTTAAGCTGCAGCAGGAGATTGCGGAAAGAAATCTTTTCGCGCAGATGAAAGCCGAGGCTGAGCACAAGTGGCACTCCATATTTCAAAATATAAACGAGGGGCTCTACCGGATGCTGCCGGGCGGAGATTTTATACTTGCCAATCCGGCAATTGCCGCGCTGCTGGAAATTCAGGATCCCGACGAGCTGACGGCGACCGGAAAATTCTCGGGCCGTGAGCCCATGAACCTTCTCGGGCTGTTCGAAAATCGGCAGAAAGCCGGGTTATTTTACGATATCGTCACAAGGCAAGGCTACGTCAAAGCATTCGACGCGGAAATAAGGAACATGAACGGCAAGCTGCTGAACATTTATATAGACGGGCGGGCCATAAAATCGGATGATGACGAGCTGCGTTATATCGAAGGGTTTGTATTAGATATTTCTGAGCGCGTCAGGGCACAGGAAGCACTGAAAACATATGCGCTTGACCTTGAGCGCTCGCAGTCCATGCTCGAGAGATATTCAAAGGAGCTGGCGCTGGCGGTCGAAAACCTGCAAAAGGCAAAAAATGCAGCCGAGAGTGCCAGCAAGGCAAAAAGCGAGTTCCTTGCCAACATGTCGCACGAGATACGCACACCGCTCAACGCGATACTTGGCTTCGCGGAGCTGCTGAAGGATAAGATCGTTGATGAAAACCTCAGGGGCCACCTCAGGACAATTCACACGGCCGGGAACACACTGCTCTCGATTATCAACGACATCCTCGACCTGTCGAAGATCGAGTCCGGTAAGCTCGAGATACACAGCGAACCGGTTGACATAATTTACATGATAGACGACATCCGGGAATTTTTCAAGCCAGCCTTTGCCAAGAAGGGGCTTGAGCTGATTGTGGAGCTCTCCCCGAGCCTGCCTGCCGCGATAATTTCCGACGAGATAAGGCTGCGCCAGATCATGTTCAATATCGTCGGCAACGCGGTGAAATTCACCGAAACCGGGTTCGTAAGGATATTTGCGGACTATGCAAAAGGCATGGCGGGGCAGCCCGGCAAGCTGAGGCTCGAAGTGGAAGACACGGGCATCGGCATAGCATCGGATCAGCTTGACTTCATCTTCGAGGCATTCAGACAGGAAAACTCTGAAATCAGCCGCCAATATGGCGGAACCGGCCTCGGGCTGGCAATCACGCGAAAGATCGTGGAGAGGCTCAACGGGACGATCAAAGTGGAGAGCACTCCGGCCATTGGATCCAAATTCGTGGTCGAGTTTCCCGACGTGGAGGAGACGGTGATCAGCGAGGCAGGGATGTCAACCATTCAGGATGGCTGGTATGAATTCAGCGATGCCGTGGTGCTTTATGCCGACGACGTGGAGTCTAACCGGGAAGTGGTTTCCGAATTACTAAAGACAATGAATATCGATGTTCTTGGCGCGGCTGACGGCAATGAAGCGATCGAGATACTGAAAGACAAGACTCCGGACATCGTCATGCTCGACCTCAGGATGCCCGGAATGAGCGGGATCGAGGCCGCGGAAATCATACGCGGGAACCCGAAGTTCGATAAAATTCCGATTGTCGCCATCTCGGCATCAACTTTTTCACTGAAGCAGCTCGAAAATAATCCTCTGTTCGACGCTGCAATCTCGAAGCCCGTTTCAAAATACACGATCTCCGAGCTGGTATTGAGATTCCTGCCGCACAAGGCTGTAATCAAACCGGAGCAGGAACAGGCTGAAGAGACGATAGAGCCTCAGCCGGAAGAAATAGTCCGGGAATTGAAGGAATTGAAAATCCCGGTGCAGGAGCTGGTGAAGATATTCAGAACTGAGATAATCCCGAAGTGCGAGAAATTCAGCAAAGTAATACTGCTGAACAGCGTGATGCGGTTTTCTTCCGAGCTGGCGGCGATCGGCTCGGAAGTCGGCTTCAGGCTGCTGGATAGTCTGGGCAGGAAGCTGAATGATGCTGCGCGCAACGCCGACGTGGAAAAAATAAAAGAACTGCTCACCATCATTCCGAAAATATATATCAAAATAAAAGAAAATATCAACGAGATGCGGATATGAGCAATATTAACATGATTGAAGAAGACGACAGCCTGCCCGTTATTCTTATCGTGGACGATAACTCGCAGAACCTGCAATTAGCGTCGGGCATCCTGCTTGAGGCGGGCTACGAGGTGGCAATCGCCATGGATGGCAGGACGGCGCTTGGGATCATCGATGAATTGAATCCGGATATCATCCTTCTTGACGTTATGATGCCCCTGATGAACGGGTTCGATGTGTGCCGGGTTCTGAAGCAAAAGCCGGGCACTTGTGATATTCCCATAATTTTCCTGACCGCCCTGAAGGATATTGATTCGGTGTCCATGGGATTCGAGGCCGGGGCCGTGGATTATATCAACAAGCCTTTCAAGCAGAAAGAGCTGCTGCTGAGGGTCAAAAACCACTTGGAAATACTTCGCTCAAGGCGCGTGATCCAAAAACAGAACGATATGCTTATTAATCTCAACGCCAGGCTGGAGCAGCTGAACAAAGAAAAATCGGATCTGCTGGAAATCACTGCCCACGACTTGAAGAACCCGATCCAGGCCATTTTCTCGATTCTCGACACGATCGATATGAACATCGAAAAAATGGACATGGCCAACCTGAGGCGAATGATAAGCAGCTGCAGGAAAGCCGTAGGCACCGCCGCTCATATCCTGGCTGATCTGCTCGATATTCACGGCATCGAGGGCGGCATCGTGAAGCTGAGTATAAGGCCGGCAAGGATATATGATCTGGCATCGAAAGCGTTTGAAGAATTTGTGAAGGCAGCCGCCGATAAAAACATCAAAATGAGCATAGAGCTCAGGGGCGAATCCCCGTTTGTCAATCTTGATACGAACAAATTCATTCGCGTCGTGAATAACCTGCTATCCAATGCCATCAAGTTTTCCCCGGGCGGCAGTTCTGTGAGACTTCTTGCCGGGTGCGACGGAAACACGGCCAGGGTATCGGTTATCGACGAAGGGCCGGGAATAAGCCTTGAGGAGCAGAAGCTGCTTTTTGTGAAATACGCGCGCCTGTCTCCCAGGCCCACGGGCTCCGAGAGTTCAACACGCCTCGGACTTTCGATTGTCAAGGCCTTCACCGAGGCTATGGGCGGCAAAGCCGGGTGTGAAAGCGAGCCGGGCAAGGGGTCCGAATTCTTCGTGGAGTTCCCGGTTACAACACTATAGCGGCAGCAGGCAGTCTTGACGGGGTCAAGAAATCAGTTCCTGCGAAAAAACAAGGCCCGGCAGCGGTCCGTTCCCGCCG
>CAZIHB010000117.1:0-6897 GCA_964538535.1 uncultured Hyphomicrobiales bacterium
GCCCGCTCTCATCATCCTGCCGAGATTTCTGGGGCTCAACGGCGTCTGGATGGCCACGCCCCTTGCCGACTTTCTCGCGGCAATGCTTGCCCTCTCCAGAATACTGCCCGAAGCCAGGCTGCTGAACAAGCTGCAGCTCGAGGAGAACTCGAGCCCGGCATTTGCAAATGATTAACCGGATTTTTAATAATTATCAAGCATGAATTTGAAAAAGGTATATATAGAAACATACGGCTGCCAGATGAATATCAGCGATTCCGAGATCGTGGCAGGCATCATGGCAGATTCGGGTGATTACACCCTGACGGAAGACCCCGCCGCGGCCGACGTTATTTTCCTGAACACGTGCTCGGTGCGCGACAACGCCGAGCAGACAATTTTCAAGCGGCTGAAAGCCCTGAGGCAATACTCGAAGCAGAAGCCCCGCCTCGTTGTGGGCATACTCGGCTGCATGGCCGAGAGGCTGCAGCAGAAGCTCCTCGGGGAGCGGGATATCGTCAGTATCGTGGCAGGGCCTGACGAGTACCGTCAGCTGCCGGCACTCGTGACAGCGGCATTCACCGGGAAAGCAGGCATTGCCGTGGAACTGAGCAAAGTGGAGACATATGAGGATATAACCCCGCTGCGCATGGAAGGCATATCAGCGTGGATCTCCGTGATGCGCGGCTGCAACAATTTCTGCTCCTACTGCGTCGTGCCATACACGCGAGGCAGGGAGCGCTCCCGCTCGTTCGATACGATAATTGCCGAGGTGAAGAGGCTGTATGACAACGGATTCAAGGAGATAACTCTCCTGGGGCAAAATGTGAACAGCTATGCCGACGAGCTTTCGGGAGCAGATTTTGCCGACCTGCTTGACGCCATAGCAGCCGCGGTGCCAAATATGCGCATACGCTACACCACCTCGCACCCGCGGGACATGAGTGACAAGCTGCTTGAAACCATGGCACGCCACGTGAACATCTGCAAGCACATACACGTTGCGATGCAGTCGGGATCGGACGTCATGCTCGAGAAAATGAACCGCAGATATACAGCCGCGCACTTTCTCGGAAGGGTCAGGAAAATTAAAGAACTGATGCCCGAATGCACGCTCTCGACCGATATTATCGCGGGCTTCCCGACCGAGACGATCGAAGACCACGAGGCCACGCTCGAACTGATGAGCAAGATCAGGTTCGAGGGCGCCTTCATGTTCAAGTACTCGCCGCGCGAGGGCACGAAATCCTTCCTGATGGACGATGACGTGCCGGAAGAAGAGAAAATCAGGCGGCTTAACGAGATAATAGCACTTGAAAATGAAATCGCGCGCGAGCTGAACGCCGCCGAGATCGGGAAGGTGCGCGAAGTGCTTGCCGAGGGGCGCAGCAAAAAGAGCAAGAACGACTGGATGGGCCGCACCTCGGGCAACAAGGTAGTGATATTCCCCAATCGTGACGGCTTGATCATGGCGGGCGACTTCGTGAACGTCAGAATAACGAGCTCCACCTCGGCCACTTTGATCGGCGAGGTTGTTGCCTGATAATTGAGCACGTGTTATGAAATCTCCGCCTGAGCGGAGATCAGCACCTGAAAATTGCAAATCCCGCGGCCGGAACATCGCCCGCGGGATTTTTCAATATTATTAATTATATTCACTTTTGTGCTTTCTGATAATATTTATTTTCCGTAATATTGTTATATAAATAATTTCTTTTTTGGATTAATCGGCAAGAAAATGACTAAATTTCTCTACTCTATGTGCTTTTTCGCGGCAGCGGCTGTCGTCCTGACGTCCGTTCCCCGCGCCGAAGCCCAGACAGCACCGCTCAACCCGAACTGGACGAGCACGGAATTGTTTCAATACTGCACGCTCTCTCCCGACGGAAATTACGTTGCCGCTAAAAAACTTGGTAAGACTGCAGACACTCTCTTTATTTTAAATGCTAATGACGGCAGCACTCTGAAAAAATACCCCATTGTTTCAATCGCCGATGATTGTTCATTCTCTTCTGATTCACGCTACGTGTTCACTCTCGGTGTCAATTACGCAAAACAATTGGAACTGGTATCTAAAATTAATATCGAAACAAACCGAAGAGACACACTGCCGCTGAACTTGTCATCCAATGACGTGATTTCGGAAGTTTTCCCGACAAGCGACCCCGGCCAGTTTTTTGGTATTATACAAACCTTTCCGAGCTTCACGGGCAGCTGCATCAAGTATTCAATGTCTTCGCATGGCATTGCCTCCACTCTGCAGCTTAATACATCGAAGAATATCCATTTTTGGCATTCCCCGGATCTGAAATACTACGGCATGATGATGAATTCCGGCAGCAAGGATTATGCCTGCATTATTTCCGCCCAGACAATGGCTTCCGTCTGGAAGGCAGCGGAAGGAAGCCAGTTCGGCAGCCTGAATTTCAGCAACGACGGTAAATACTGTGCTTTCAATTACTCCGGAACCGGGAACAAGGGCACGTCAGTGCTTAACACGAGCAACTTTTCGCTCAAGGTGGCTCTTCCGGCAGGGAACCAATTCTGCTTCTCGCATGGCAGCAAATATCTGAATATATACACGTCACCCGGACCAAACGGCTATCCATTCGTCTGCAACATGTATGATGTTGAAACCGGTGCGCCGGTTAAATCCATGCCAATGATGAAAGCTTTCAAAACTGACCACCACATGTTCTCGAACGAAGCAAAGCAGAGGATTGTGGGCCTGAGCACTTCAGGCGAGGTGCTGTGCTTCTCGTACGCGACAACAGGCATTGATGAGCTTCAGCCGTCATTCACGGGCGTGTCGGCCCGGCCGAATCCGGCGAACGAATCGATCAACGTGGAATGGCAGGAATCAGCCCGAAGCACGGCAGTCCTTGAAGTGACGGATGCCCGCGGCATCGGCGTGCTTGGAGTGAAAGATATTAATTGCCCGGAAGGGACTAACTCGCTCAGGCTCGAGACATCCACCCTGCCGCCCGGCGTCTATTTCCTGCGCCTGATTTCTGCCGACGGCACGCTCAGGGCGACGAAATTCTCCGTGGCAAGATAAAGCAGCTTTTATCTTTCCATAAAAAAACAGGGGCCAATTCGGCCCCTGTTTTTTTATGGTGTTCCTGCCATCATCTCGCTATTCTCAGCATCGTGGTTGCAGAGCCGTAGTAAGACACCGCGGATATGCAATAGACACCGCACCCGAGATTGGACTCGTCAATCATGATATCATCCTCGCCCGAGGAAATAATTTCGCGCGTTTCGACCGTGCGCCCCAGCAGATCAATTATCTTCAAGGTTATCTTGTTGTTTTTTTCCGATGACAGCAACAACTTGATTACTCCGGCAGTTGGATTCGGCCGCACCGTCATGCTCAACTTATTATAGACCAGGATTTTTTTAAGATCCGGCTCGCAGGTGCCTGTCAGCCTCAGGCTGCCATCATCTATGATTATTTCGGCATCAGGGACGTCGAGACTGAAATCGACAAGTCTTAATAAATGCTTCTCCGGGCCGTCAAGCAGGGTTATTCCGCAGATTTCGCCTATTTTTTTCTCCTCCTCGCTTATCGTCACTTCTCCCCCGAGCTCGAAGTTCAGGCTGTCATTATCAAGTATGCTTTTAATCTCGGCCGACAGAATATCATTTTCCATCCGTATATCCGCCCGGAAGGTGCCCCCCGCCGTGCCTTTCTCCGTGCGCGCGTAAAGCGGGATGCAGATCCGGCTGCCTATGTTGGCTTTCAGGTCCGGAAGTGACGCGTAAATCCTTAGTTTTTCCCCTTTGCACAGCCCGCTCACAGATATTATATCATTGTCATTGCAGCCGTTCATAGATAATCTGAGCCTAAGCGTGTCATTGCAAGTCCCGCCTTTCTTCGGCACGAATTTCACAGCTATCTCTTCGCTGTCGCCCGGGTTCAGTGTGACGGGGCACCCTGTCGGGCCGATCTCGAAGCTTCCTGTATTCGGCTGAATATCGATGCTCTCGATTGTTACGGGCAGGCTCATCCTGTTTTTATACACGATTTTCCTCAAATCGCTTTTGCCGGCCTCTGTCAGCGGAAAGTCGAGATTCTGCTCTTCGTGAATGAATCGGACGTTCTCCGCTGAAATTTTCACGGCGAACGTCTTCTCCTCGCCGTCGATTTTTGCCTTCAGCATAGCCGTTGCCTGAATTACACCCGCGGGGTAAGCATCGCCGCTGTATTTAACTGCCGCGGCGAACCTTCCCTTCGGAGCGAGCGTCATCGGCAGACTTCCCGCGTACTCAAACGTAAATGCTTCCTTCCAGGAGCCGTCTTCGAGCCATAAACCGGTAATCTCTATGTCGGTGTCACCGCTGTTGACGGCAAGAATAGTGTCCGAAGCGGCCCGGCACCACGCGAGCTTGCCGAAATCGAGCACGTCAGTGACTGCAATGCCGCCACCGTAGGACTTACCGGCAGCCGTGATATTAATCGTGTCCGCGCAGGGGGAGTCGATAATAATTCTGATAACGGTGCCGAGTTCACCGGTATTAACCGGTTTCCACCCGATATCAAATTTTTGCGCGGCGAGCGAGGCTATGGATACTTCCTGCGGTGTAACTGCAATTTCAGAGCTGCCTGCAATCACTTTCGAAACGTGAACGGGATAGGTGTTCTTGTTCGTAATATTAATGCTTCTCTGTGCCTGATCTTTTACTTTCACGATATTGAAATTGATCGAATTATCACTGCAGAGAGCGCGCATGGCCTCGACGTATCCAAAGAGCTTTGCAACGGGCACCCTCACGTGCTTCGTATCGGTTAAGGGCAGTACCGTTGCCTTCCTGGCGCCGGTATTTCCGGCAAGAGGCCTGAAATCGGCATGAAAGACTATGCTGTCGCCGGGATGAATCACGGCGGGCAGCTTGCGCGCGCACGAAAGTGCAAAATCGTCCGGGTTATCCCCGCCAAGCAGCGGCAGCGCTGAAATCACAATGTCGCAATCGCTCACGTTGTAATAAACCAGGCTGTCAACCGCCGAGAGGCACGACGGCAGGTTCCCGAAATCTATACTCTTATTTTTCACGCCCATATCGAGCGAATCGACGGCTATCTCGATTGCCACGCGCCAGAGTGAATCCCCGGCAAGCAAATCGCCGTGCGGCAGCAGCAGAGTGTCGCGGACAACATCGCTCTCCGACGGCGTGTAAGAATACTCGAGGACGAGGCTAACACTTTTCTTCCCGTCGATTTTAATCGTGTCTTTGTCATGCCTGAGTTCAAGCCCGGGAGTGCCTGCGGCAAATTTTGCGCTGCCGGGATAAATGAACAGCGGGACGGTGCTCATATTTTCAATTTTTATTGTATCCTTACGATTCATGCCCGCGCAGGCCGGCAGATTGATCACCGACACCCTGCAGCCCGAGATTTGTTTGGCATTAAAATAATTGATCGCTGCGATGTATGAATTGAAATTATCCGGGCAGTCGTTCTCTATGTATTTCTCGCTGTGGGCGCCCTGGTTCGTCGGCAGATCGAGTGAATTCGTCAGGCCGGCGATATAGAAATTGCCATTTCTGCCCGCTGCGATGTCGCCGTTGCAATCGCTGCCGGTGCCGCCAAAAAATGATCCGGCAATTTTCCTTCCGGACTTGTCGAAGACGGCGAAAAGCGCGTCAGTCTTGTCGGGCACCGATTTTATCGAATTTGCCCCGGCTATTGTATTTCTTTGGTCAGACTTTCCGAACACGAGGAGGTTGCCGCTGCTGTCGGCCTTTATATCCATGCCGTTATTAATGAACGCGTTGATGCCTGCCGGATATGATTTGAAATAAGTGCTCCACATTAAATTTCCATCGCCCGAGATTCCGGCCAGATATGAAACATCGCAGGAATCCCTGACGAGCGCGTTGTTTTTTTCCGGCAGATCGTCGCTGCACGTTATGCCGGAAAGAAATATATCATTATCGCACACGGCAAGGGATATCGACCATTCATTTTTGCTGCCGCCGAGATAGGTGCCCCATATCCTTTTGCCCGAGCGGTCAAACTTAGCAACAAACCAATCGAAAGGCGAGTCATAGTTCTGCTTTCTCCGGCTCTGGAATGCTGCCCCGCCTGCAATGCCCTCGTCACTCCCGGTGCGGCCGGCCACGATCACGTTGTTATCGCCGTCGCACTGCACCGATTCGCCGAAATCATCACCCTTGCCGCCATAGTATGTTGACCACAGCCTTTCGCCGCCGGGCGAAAACTTGCACAGCACTGCATCAATCGAATCAGGTGACATTTTCCAGGCCGTGGGGCCGGCAATTTTTTCCCGGCTTGCAGTAGAGCCGGTGAAATATATATTTGAGTATGAATCCGTGCAAATACTACCACCCGTCAGATAATCCATGTCGGGGAATGACAGGTAATTTAAATTCGTGATGGAATTTGAATTCAAGCCGCCTTCCCTCAGCTCGCCGCCAAGATAGGTGCTCCACAGGACAGCGCCGCCGGCGTCGAATTTCGCGATAAAATAATCCACGTCCCTATATGGCCTGTCGGCAATGGGCACGGCAGAATCCGAGCCGATTTTTGATTGCCAGGATGCATTGAAAGCTATCTCGTGCCTGCTCGAGGTGATGCCCGCGATTACTATGTTGTCTTCGCGGTCGATGCAGAGGCTTGTCAGCACATCCGAGCCGCCGCCGCCGAAATAGGTGCTCCAGAGCCGCTTGCCGGTCGAATCAAATTTGGATACGAAAGCATCGCCCGCACCGCAGATCGTGTTGTCGCCGAAATAAATATCCTCGCTGCCCGCGCAATACTGCCTGAAAGCCCCGGCCGTCGGTATCTCAGGATTATTCTGCCAGCCCGAGCAGCCTCCGACCACAATATTGCCCTTACTGTCAACGGCAATTGAAACAATTTTGGAGGGGTAATAAGTGCACCACGCCAATGAAAAC
>CAZIHB010000118.1:0-6873 GCA_964538535.1 uncultured Hyphomicrobiales bacterium
AAAGAGCGAAAATGATCAGCCGCACGCCCGAAGAGGCTGTCTTCGATCTGATAGATCCTCTGATAGAAGGCACCGACGAAGAGTTCGAAGGGTTCGTCAAGCTTATGAACGCCATGAATGATCCCGACATGATCGAAGAACTCGAGAATATGCTCGAGGATTACGAGGATCAGGATGATTACGATGATGAGGAAGAAAGCGAGGAAGAGGCGGATGATGAAGAGGAAGTCCGCCTGAAAGTGATAGAGCTTAATCCCGAAAAAAATAAATAATAGAAACAATACAGCCGTGCCCGATGATTCATGCGGCACGGCTGTCGATTTTTTATCGATAATCCTTCTGCAGCGCAGCGCAAAAATGTGCGCAACCGGAAGAGAGAAATCACTCGGCCCGTGAGAGCATAGAGCAGGCGTCGCCGAAATTGTCCACAATCGTCAGCAGCTCGTCGATCCTGCAGAGGTGAAGTGTATTTTTGATCTGCTCGTTCGGCCCGGCGATCACTATCCTGCCGCCGTGCCTGGAAAGGCTGGCGTGCCCGCACATGAGCGCCCCGATGCAGTTGGAGGCAAGCACCTCGGTCTCGCTCATATCAACGACTACCTTCAGGCTGCCCCTGTTGCACAACGATTTGAAAGTGGCGGAGAGCGCCCCGGCAAGGTTGGGATTGTCTCCCCAGATAAATTTGCCTATGAGATAGACGACAGAATAGCCGCCCTTGTGGTGCTCGACGATAATTGGTTTGTCCTTCATGCAAATCAAAATTTTTTCCCCTGTGCTTATGAAAAAAACAATCAGCCTCGATATCTCACCACAGGCTTGTCAAGTCAATGTCAGCTACTTGAGCAAATATACAAATGCTAAAGCCGATAATCAAATTATTGCAGGATTCTAAACCAATATGTCTGCCGATCATCGTTATATATATTATTTTTATGGACAAATCCGGAATGGAGAAGTAATTATGAGATTCTTTCCGCCAATTTTATTTTGTGCTCTGATGCTTGGCTGTTCGTCAGGCTACTCTCAATTCACGGCACCCGAATCGATAGTTTATTCAGGCAGTGTGTCGGCTTATTTCGTGAGTGATGCCGGGGCGGGGAAAATTTTAAAAATGAGCGGGGACGGCAAAAAGGTTGAAGACTACGTTACCGGCCTCTCCCAGCCAAAGGGAATCGCGATCAGCGGCCGGAGCCTCTGGGTTTCTGACGTTAATAAGCTCGTCGAGCTTGATCCGGGCAGTGGAAAAGTGAAGAAAGAATATCAGGTGAAGGATGCAAAATTCCTGAACGACGTCGAGCCGGACAGCGATGGGAATATATATATATCCGACACTTGGAATAATTGCATCTACAAGCTCGCGAAGGGCGGATCGATCGTTGAGAAGATGAAATTGAAGAATATTTCGGCGCCAAACGGGCTGCTCTACGACAAATCGCGCAACAGACTGCTCGTGGTGTCATACAACGAGAACGCCACGATAAAAAGCATCGACCTTGGCAAAAATGAGGTCAGCACGCTGCTTGAGACTCGTCTTAAGGAGTTGGACGGGATTCAGTTCAATGCCACGGGAAAGAAACTATACTTCACGGCGTGGGGGACTAAAGCAGTTTACTCGTGCGACTTGGATTCAAATGGCAGGCCGGGCGAGCCGGCGGTGTATCAAAGCGGCATTGACGGACCCGCTGACATATTTTTCGTCAGGGAAAAAAACAAATTGGCAGTCCCCTCGATGAACTCGGGAAAGATTTATTTTTTTGATGTGGCTCCTTAAAATCGTCAGGCAGCAGCCCGGCAGGGGAAATAATAATTCAGGACAGGCTGCGGCCCTGCCTGAGTTTATCGAGCCTGCCTCATGGTAGTATTTGTGATTTGGATGATCAGAAGGGGAGGCTGGCTGTCAGAGTCCATCCGAAATTACCTTTGGCGATCCGGCCGACGCCCCACCGAAATTCCGTTCCGAGAAAAATCGTGTTGCTTATGAAAGTCGGGATGCGCGAGATGCCGAAGCCTGCCTCGGAATAGAAATCTGTCCCTGTTTCCTCGTAGAAGGAGCTTTCGTGACTGTTGAAGCATCCTGATGAAAAGCAGACGCTCAAGTCCAGGCCGCGGTTGTTGAACGTCGGCAGCCCGATTGCCCGCCACCATAGGTCGCCGGAATTGAAGCTGAGATGAGTTGCGATGAACTCATTGCCGCCGAACTTATCAGGCGGAGCCGAGGCAAAAGTGCCAATAGAACCGATAAACAGGAGGTTAGTGGGCATTCTGAACATGAACTGCACGGGAGTCTCCCCGGACTGCACACCGCCCTGAATGACAATGCCGAGCATCATTGGCTGATAGCCGGTCTGGAAGGTGGGGATGTTGAGCTCTGCCGCTGCATCGATTGACTTGAAGACGGGGCTGGAACCGTCCTTTTTCCCCAACGTCACGTTCGCGTCGATCTCGTATTGAATATTGCCGCGAAAGTTTAAAAAATCGACCTTTCCGAACGACAAGCCTGACCTGGCAATCTTCCAGAATCCGGCCGAAATTGCCGGATTAGACCTTAATTTAGAATCAAAAAGACTGCTCCCGACGGTTTGCTTCAGCGAAAAATGCCTTTCTGCTTCTATCCCGGCCCAGAGGTTCAATTGCCCGATCTCGAAATCCAGGCCCGAATACCAGCCGTCGGCCCGAAAATAATCATAGTAATCCTTGGCGAAGAGCGCAGTCGTAGCGGAATTGATCAACCGGTCGAAGTTATTCAGGTTGCTGAGCGTCCGTATCGCGGAGAAGCACTTTAGTTCGAGATTAAGTGAGCAGTTATCATTATCGATGAGCCCGACGATGGCTTCGGCTTTTCCGAAGAAGCGCTTCAGTCCGGCCGAATAAATCAGGCCGGATTCGATATCGAAATAATCAGTGCTTAAGGCGGGAGACAGGCCGATGGCTATCGAACTGACCCTGTTAAAATCAAAATATGGCGGAAATTTGAAGTCCGCGAAGGAAGAATCGTACCCCTCGGCGGGCCTCTTTTTAACGATGCTGTCGATTTTCGAATACATGCTTAATTCGCGCGGCGTGATGTCGCGCAAGGAATTTTCCTTCCAGAAACCCGTATCGGCGGAGTCTGCGCCCGAGGCAACGCTCACCAGCGAGGTCCTGTTCGCGAAAACAGAGTCCGGGATCACCGCGTTCACCTTCATCTCGCTGAATATGCTCGTAACTTTAATGCCGGCTTTGAATGTCAGTAATCCCTTTATTACCTCGATGTCTGCCTTTCCGGTAGTTTCAAGAAAAGTGGGGTACCAGAGATTTTTTTCGATTTCCTCGAATTTCTGGATGAACCGCAAGTCGTTAACGATTGGAATTGCAGTTGCGTCAGAGGGCGACAGATCGGCCTCTATCATGTTGTACGTGCCTTCCACTATGCTTATAGTGCCGGCAAACGTCGGGTAAGTGCGTGATTTGGGTTTGACGGAAATGATATAAACATACCTGTCGTCGAGCATCTTTTTTTCCTTCAGCTCGAATTTATAATAGTCGAGAGCGCGCGCGTTAAGCGGTGCAGGTATCTCGGCGTTCAAGAGCTTGATGGTTTCGCCGTAGAAACTGAGAAAATTCCCGAAAGCCAACAGGTTGCTCTGGGGCTTGATATTGGCTGTCTGGCGGCGTTGAATAATATCATAGCAAACCAGATTTTTGGTGAAGTCGGAATAGTTACGCGAAAAAGTCTCCATCACGAGATACTTCATCTCATTTTCGCTACCCGAGGCGGAAAAAGGACCGGAAACGGAGAAAGAATTATCGCCGGCCGCTCCGATCAGATTGCCGCCGGTTTCAAGAACGAGCTTGGAATAGAGCAGCCCGCTGAATGTTTTGATTTTATTGAGGTTTCTGATTTTCTGGCGTATTGCTCTTTTAATGATAAAATCCACGTCGATATCGCCGGTAACTTCCACTCCCTTCATCGATACGGGAAGAGGTTTCAGGCGAATAACGAGGGAATCTGCCCTCCCGTCCACGTCGATTCGGAGTGATTCATAGCCGAGCGATGAGAATTTTATCTTGTGCCTGCCCAGAGGCAGCGGCAGCCTGAAAGTTCCGTTGGTAGAAGTATAAGTGCCTTTGTTGCTCTCGGTTTCCCTCAACGTAACCCCTGCAACCGGCTGACCCGTTTCTCTATCCACGACACGGCCTGCCACTATATAGTTATTGCCCGCGCAGAATGCCGAACCCCTTTCGGCATTGACGACAACGAGGATCGTTGCAAGCTGAATCAGGAGGGTTATAACTACATGGCTGCTTTTTCCAAGCCGCTCACTTTCCATATATTCTATATCAGTATTATAAATCCGTTCCACCATTATATGCAAACTATCACTAATTATAATAAATATCAAGAGTATTAAGTGCAAGTTTGCGGCCGGGGCACGGCTTGTTGCTATTTTCGGACTGCCGGCACTGCTTTTCAAATTTTTGATATTTGTATCTTTGAAATTATAGAAAGTTAAAATAATTTTACACTTTAATGTTTTACATTTTGAAGAAAAGAAATGAAGAAACTGCTCGTGCTTTTGATTGCAGTGCAAGTGCTGCCTGCAATGGCTTTTGAAGGATACGTTTTCAAACCTCTCACGGGGAACCCGTTCGAGCCAAGAATCGGTGCGATGTATGAAGGGGCCGGCAAGAAGGTCAGGCTCGACATAGGTTCGCAGGTTGACCTCGCCTCTTTTTCACTTCCGCGTGAAGGTGAGTGCCGTATCGGGGCGGACTTCTTTACATGGACGCGGCTGAGGTCCGAGGGCAACCTGAAATTTCCGGTTGAAACCTCTGATTACTATTTCGGTATGAATTCAACATGCAGCACGAAAGTCGCGGGGCTCGACGTGGAGGGCAGGCTGCGGCTGGCTCACATTTCCTCGCATCTCGTGGACGGATACTCCAAAAGCGGGGTGTTCAATTCCCGGCCTTTCGTTTACAGCCGCGAATTTGTCGATGCCGCTGCAGCAGTCAGGCTGGGAGGCAGCAGACTTTACGGCGGTCTGATCTACGTTTTTTCCACCAAGCCGAAGGACGTGAATGCTGTTATTCCCGAGGTTGGGGCCGACTGCGAGTACAAGATAGTGAAAGACGTGTATTTCAAGGCCGGCTACGATTTCAAGCTGATAGGGATAAACGATGTTTACGCCGGGGCAAATTCCCTTCAGGCAGGGATCTTGCTTAAAACGTCGGGCAAGACGGGCGTGCAGCTGAACGCGAACTTCTACGAGGGCAGAAGCATGCACGGAATGTTCTATAATAAGAAGGATTCTTACGGGGGCCTGGGGTTCCAGTTTTATTTCTGGTGAGAAAAAAAAAAGCCCGAACAGTCAGCGGAAAAACGCGGATTGTTCGGGCAGGATTATTTCTTAGTCCGCGTTCTCGGCAGACTCAATCGTTGCCAGGGCTTCATCGAGTGTGGGATAGAACTCGAAAAGATCGTCGATTCTCGTGATTTTCATCAGGCTTTTCACGAAATCCTGAACCCCGATAATGATGATCGGTATGTCGTGATCCTGAAGCTGGCGGTTAGCGAGCAAAAGCGCACCAAGCCCCGAACTGTCGATTGATTCGACGCAAGTCATATCTATTATCAAAGCATCGATATCAGGCTGGGCAGTAATAAGCATTTTTGCTTTAAGTTCGGCAGATACTCTGCCGTCAACGTGCTCGTCCTTCAATGTGAAGATAACGATGTTGTCCCTGTTTTCTGTTGTAAAATGCATAATGTCCGGCAGTTTGTTATTTAAAAGATCTATTAGTTATCAAATTTTATTGCTTAATTTGAAAAAAGTACGTTATTATCCATCGTTAAAATATATGAAATCGGCAAATAAAGCAAATTATAAAAGTATTTTAGTTATCAGATTGAGTTCGATGGGCGATCTGGCGCTTGCCACGGCATTTCTCCGCAGGCTGCGGGCGGCTCTGCCCGGCGCGAGGATAGATCTCTGCTGCAACGGGAGTTTCTCCGAGATTTTTGATAATTCTCCGTATCCTGATAAAGTATGGAGATATTCGCGCGATTTTGATGCCCGTGAGCTGAAGAAGTTCAAAAATGAGATGGCACAAGGGCTCGAGGGCGGAAAGTATGATCTCGTCGTTGACCTGCAGAAGAACAGGCGTAGCAGGGCCATAAGGGCAGGGCTTGGCAGGCGGTACTCCTCGATCGAAAAACTCAGGCTGAACAAGCTTATGCTTGTTTATCTTAAGCGCGGATTGCCATCATGCCGCGGACTTCAGATCGCGGAGCACTACTGCAGGGCTTTCCCCGGCGGATTGCCCGATGACGGCCTTGGGCTCGAGATACGATTGCCGGAAGAGAAAGACTCGGCGGCCCAATTTTCACCGCGGGAAAGAGAAGCAAGCAGGCCGCATCTTCTTGCAATTGCTCCCGGGGCGGCGCACTTCACCAAGATGTGGCCGAAAGAATACTTTGCCGGGGTGATGGCAATCCTTTACAAGAAATGCCCTATCAATTTCGTACTGACGGGCGGCGCCGGAGACCGCGAAATCTGCGAGGAAATAATAAGGCTATCCGGAGTGCCGGCCAGGAACGAGGCCGGCAGAACAACAATAACCGGGACTCTCCGTCTCCTTGGCGAAGCCGATGCTTTGCTGACAAACGATACCGGCGTGATGCACCTGGCGGCAGCAAGAAATTTGCCGGTGGCGGCCATTTTCGGCTCGAGCGTCAGGGAGCTCGGTTTTGCACCATACAGAGTCGAGCATATCCTCCTCGAAAACCCGGAAATGAATTGCAGGCCATGCTCACATATCGGCAGGAAAAGCTGCCCGAAGGGGCATTTCATGTGCATGAGGGGGATCAGGCCCGAATCTGTGGCGATGGCC
>CAZIHB010000119.1:0-6870 GCA_964538535.1 uncultured Hyphomicrobiales bacterium
CGGAAGAAATTACTTCTCGGGTTATTATCCACGCGAGGCACAAAATCGATCCGGCCGCTGCCACGGGCCGGCAGGTCAGCGTTATCCGGCACCGATTAAAAATATTGAGTTAAATACTTAGTTTTTATGGTTATTTTAGAAGTAATAAGAAAAACTGTATATGTCAAACAATATATAAGCAGAAATGAGAAGACTTGATTCACTTATTATCGTAATTCTCGCGCTTTTGTTCGCTGCATCAGGCACAGAGGCCAGAGAGAAGAAAAAAACACCCGAGAAGCTGCCACTGACACATTCACTCTATGACGGGTGGAAAAGCGTGGAGAACGCGGCGCTCTCGAACGATGGCAGCTATGCATCGTTCGAGGTCAATCCCCAGCGGGGCGACGGGATGCTTTACATCCGAAACATGAAGACCGGCAGGCTCGACTCCGTGCCGCGCGGCTGCAAGGCAAGATTTTCAGGCAGCAACGATTTCGTGGCGTTCCAGATAAGACCGCAATTTGACTCGGTCAGGGCGCAGAAGCTCGCGAAGAAGAAAAAAGAAGACCTGCCGAAGGATTCCCTGGGTATATGGGTGTTCGGCACGGATTCGATCATCAAATTCGAAAGGGTGAAGAATTTCAACCTGCCAAAAGAGAACAGCGAATGGCTGGCTTTCCTCCGCGAGAAAGAACTTGAGAAAAAAGACGCTGCCAAGGATTCAACAAAGGCAGAGAAGAAGGAAGTGAAGGAAGAAAACAAGAGCGCGGAAAGCACTGCCGTCTCCGAGAAGAAAGAAATGACCGAAGAAGAGAAGAAGGCAGCCGAGCTGAAGAAAGAAGAAGAGAAAAAAGTGAAGGAAAAGAAGGATGCCGAGGAAAAGAAAAGAAAGAAACAGGAAGGCACCGAGCTTGTCATCATGAATCCGAAAAACGGTAAGATATTTAAATACGAGAATATAAGCGAGTATGACGCTGCCGCGAAGGGGGCTGCTTTCGCGTTTGTTTCAGTCATCAAGGACTCCGTGGACAGCTCGAAGGTATTCGTGTTCAATCCCGGGAGGGGAGAAGCCTTAACCATAGCCTATTCCGATGGCACTGCGAAGGGTATCGTGATGGATGAAAAGGGTGAGCAGGCAGCTTACGTGATGTCTCAGGACACTGCCAAAACAAAAGCATTCAGCCTCTATTACTGGGGCAGCGGTGCCGGTTCGTCGAAAATGATTGCCGACTCGGCCACGCCGGGCATGCTGAAAGGGTGGTGCCCGAGCGAGAACGGCAAACTCAGCTTCAGCCGTTCCGGCGGCAGGCTTTTCTTCGGGAATGCCTTGAAACCTGAATCGGAGCCGAAAGACACGCTCACGGACGACGAGAAATTCAAGCTTGACGTCTGGAGCTGGAATGATCCGTTTATTCAGCCGCAGCAGCTGAAAAACCTCGATGATGAATTAAAGCGCACATACAAGGCTGTCTGGTTTATCAATGATTCGAAAATGCTTCAGCTGGCAGACGAGGATACGCCCGATGCAGAAATTAAGCTGAAGGGCGATGGCAATATAGCTTATCTTGAGACGGATGTGCCCTACAGGAAAATGTCCACTTGGGAATACCCCTGGTTCAGGGATATTTATCTTACCAAGCTGCCCTCGGGCGAAAAAAAGAAAGTGCTGACGAAGGTGCAGTTCGATGCTGTTATGTCTCCAAACGGAAAATACGTGATCTGGTACAGCCAGTCGGACAGCGCGTGGCATTCATACTCGGTTGAAACCGGGAAATACTCGGTTATATCCAAATCAATACCTCACAATCAATACGACGAGGACAACGACGTGCCTGCGTTGCCGTCACCATACGGCATAGCAGGATGGACGGACAACGACGAGAGCGTGCTGATCTATGATAAATATGATATCTGGAAAGTCGATCCTTCGGGCATGAACGCAGCATCGTGCCTCACGAGGGAATTTGGCAGGAAGAACAAGACCGTGCTGAGATATATGAAGCTTGATCCGGACGCCGAGACAATTTCCTCGGGAGAATCGATGATGGTCTATGCGGTGAACGAAGAAACAAAGCGCGAAGGGTATTATACATTGAATTTAGGCCCCTCCGGCGAGATGAGGAAGCTGATCGAGGACGATTACAACTTTTTGGGCCTCTCGAAGGCGAAATATGCCGACAAGATAATTTGGAGGAAACAGTCATACACGGTTTATCCGGATTACTACTACAGCGGGCTCAATTTCGAGAAGCCGGAGAGACTGACGAATGCCAACCCGCAGGGCGCAAACTACAAGTGGGGCACCGTGGAAATAATCAAGTGGCAGGATTTCAGCGGGAAGGAATGCAAGGGATTGCTTTATAAACCAGAGAATTTCGACGCTAAAAAGAAATATCCGATGGTAGTGTATTTCTATGAAAAATATACTCAGGATATACACAGGCACTACGTGCCGAAGCCGACGGCATCGATAATTTTCCCGAGCCTTTACGCCAGCAACGACTATGTTGTGTTTATCCCCGATATTTACTACGAGACCGGCCACCCCGGCAAGTCCGCTTATAACGTTATATTGAGCGGCACAATGAACCTTATTGACAAAGGTTTCGTGAATAAAGATAAAATCGGCCTTCAGGGCCAGAGCTGGGGCGGCTATCAGACGGCTTACATGATCACGCAGACACCGCTCTTTGCCGCGGCTATGGCAGGCGCGCCAGTCAGCAACATGACGAGCGCTTATGGCGGCATCCGCTGGGAATCGGGCATGGCGCGCACGTTCCAGTACGAGAAATCGCAGAGCAGGATCGGCTCCACATTGTGGGACAGGCCTGACCTTTATATAGAGAACTCACCCCTCTTTTTCGCTGACAGGGTGAAGACACCGCTTCTGATCATGGCTAACGACAACGACGGGGCCGTGCCGTGGTATCAGGGAATTGAGTATTTTAACGCGCTGCGCAGGCTTGGCAGGCAGGTATGGATGCTCAACTACAACGGGGACGAGCATAACCTGATGAAACGCCCCAACAGGATGGACCTGAGCATAAGGATGATGCAGTTCTTCGACCATTTCCTGAAGGACGCCCCCGCTCCCGAATGGCTCGAGAACGGTATCCCCGCCGTGAAGAAAGGCAAGACTGACGGCCTGAAGCTGATTGAAGGGAAGAAGTAATCCGAAGAGCGCTTCAGGTAAATAATACAGGAGCCCGGCCATTCCCAAAAAACGGCCGGGCTCTTTTTTATTTATCAGATGCGGAATTTTTCAAAGCTCCCAGTCGAAAGTAATGCCAAAGCAGTAATTGATGAAATGGACATTCCTGTCGATATTGAAAATGGTGAATCTCTCCAATTTGTAGTCCCTCGCTTTTTGAGTTATATCGGAATAGAGCCTTGCCGAGGCGTTACGCGATATTTTTGCTTTCAGCGAGGCAAAAAGCGACGCCGCGATCCTCACTTCATCCACCCTTGCCTTGCGCGCGATCTCGATTCTGCCGGGAGAATACGAGTGCAGCGCTTCGAAGGCAACAAGCGCGCCGTTCAGCATCATACCGCAGTCAAAAGACAGGAAATTTCTCCCGGCAAGGGGTGTTTCTTTCATCAATAATCCCTGAAGGGCATAGGCATCGTATAGAATTTTCATTTTTACCGGTGTGGCGAACGCGTTGATACCGGCATAATAAGCATTGAAATCCCAAATTTGAATATCGAAACGGGAGTGAGCTTCCAGCCGGAAAATGAGTGGGTTCAGCCGTGTTGCCGAGGCATCAGGCACTGAATCGATTAAGCGGGGCAGGCCCGAAGTGCCGGACATATCAATAAGAGATCTGAACAGGCAGAATGAGGGCACGGATCTCGCCTCCCGTATCTCGGGAACCATTATCGTGTCACCCGGACAGACATCACCTCCCTCGCTTATATGAAGAAGCACGAGATAAATCAGCAATATGGTGAATATCAATTTTACCATCGATCTTGCCCCCTTTGCATTATTTTTTCCCGCGCACCGCTAAATAGTTGCAAAAGTGGCAAGCTTTACCACGATAAAAAGCAAAGAAGCCGTGATGAGCAGCATTCCCAGGATCGAGATGGTTAAAACCGCCGTGTTGGTTGAATTTATCTGCCTGATGTAAAGTTTCTCCACATCCTCTGTCTTGATGGTGATTTTTGTGCCGTCGGAGCCGATGCCGGTAATGATTTTTCCGTCTTTTGAAATTGACGCGTAGGGCTCTTCGAATTTGATATACTTGCCGCTTCTGAGCAGCACCGACACGATAACGGTGCCGTTGTCGGATTCTTCATCCCGCGGCCGTGCATTTTTCCCGCGGCCGGCTGAAGTATCTGCCGTGTTTGAGGCAATTTCGGGCACTTCGCCGGGCAGCTTCTCGTAAACGGAATAGCAGCCGGACTGAAGGAGGCACACGGCAATAATAATAACGAAATTGACGATTTTCCTCAGCATTGCAGCCTCGCTCGGATGTTGACGCCAATGATAAAGAAAAACGATCGGAAGTGTTTAATATTATAGATAATTAATCATATTTCCGGAGAGAATTTCTATAATATTGATATGTGTGATTAAAATATTCGGGGGCTGACATGAAAAAGTGTTTTTTCCTGTTTCTGATAGCGATTCTGCCCTTAGTATGCCGGGCAAAACCGATAATAATTGACCACAACAGTTGCAATTCGGATGAAATTCCGTCCGGGTGGTTGAATTCACATGCAGGCTTGCTCAGGATAGCCTATGGCCACACTTCGCACGGTTCGCAGCTCATGACCGGGTTGAACGCCCTGAAAAGCGCACTGCCGGCATTGAAAACAATCAATGACATTTCTTACTATAGATCAGGCAGCAGCAGAAAGGCCGCCGGGGATGAAATTTCAATCTGGGATTATTACCCGTCAGGCGATCTCGGCAATCCTGACCGCACAAGCTGGGCCGATGCAACCCGGAAGATGCTTCAAGGCGGAGGCAATGAATTCGGCCACACAGCCCCGGACAGAAACGTTATAATGTGGTCATGGTGCGGCCAGGTCTCGAGCGCGACGGAGAATGATATAAAAATATATCTTGCTCTGATGGATTCACTGGAAAGGGATTTTCCTGATGTCCGCTTCGTATATTTCACTGGCCATCTTGATGGCAGCGGCAGGTCCGGAAATTTGAACATAAGGAACGAACAGATCAGGCAATTCTGCAGGGATAAAGATAAAATTCTTTTCGATTTTGCTGATATTGAAAGCTTCGGGCCGGATGGCAACAGCTACCTTGAAAGAAGTGCCAACGATAACTGCGATTATAACGGCGGAAACTGGGCCGCGGAGTGGTGCGAAAAGCATCCTGACGACTGCACGCTTTGCAGTGCCGCGAGTGAATGCGCCCACTCGCAATGCCTTAACTGCCTGCGTAAGGGAGGCGCGTTCATGCGATTGATGGCAATCCTGTCGGGGTGGGACGAGACTGTGGGCGTAAGAGAGGAGACCGGTGAAAGTGTCCGCGTCGCATTCGCGGATAAAGATTCGGAACTGCAAAAATTAATAACGCGATGTTCCTGCCCAAGGGCTGAGATTTACAACTTGAATGGACAGCGTGTCGCCGATCTGGATCTTTCAGGCGGGGTGCCTGCTGTTTGCGAAATAATCAGAAACCGGTTCCAGGGCGGCGTTTATTATATTCAGGCCTTATGTGGCAGCGAAATAGCTGGTCGGATGCTTTTCTTCGTTTATTAAGGTTCAGGCATCACCGTTTTTTTTCATCGGAATGGCCAGAGTGAACTTCGAGCCCCGGTTTGGGATCGAGTTAACGAGAATTTCCCCGCCGAGTGCATCAGCGGCGCGCTTTGCAATAGTAAGCCCCAGCCCCGAACCGGGAGTCTTGGCCTCGTGCAGCTTTCCTTTGAAGAACGGTTCGAAAAGGTGAATGAGGTCGTTCCCGTCGATGCCCGGGCCGGCATCCTCGACGCTGAGGTAGAGGAAATCATGCCTTTCTTCGGCAGTGATTTTAATTGCCGCTCCTTCGGGCGAGAATTTATCGGCATTGGATACAAACTGGCCGAGCACCTGCTTCACAAGGTCGATCTCGATGCGCCCCGAGGAGTCAAATCTGCCGACAGTAATCTGAAAATCCTTTCGCTGCGGGAATTTGTCTGTCACTTCCCTTATTATTTCCGGTAGTCTCCGGTTAAAATCAATTTCCACCTGCCCGGCAACCCGGATTTCCGGTGAGGAATCACCCAGATCGACAACTTTATTCACCAGCGTGCTGAGTATATCCACTGAAAGGCGGATTTTGTCAAGCTGCTTCCTGAAATAATCTGTCTCCCCGCCGGTAAATAGTTTTTCGATTATGTATGAAGAAGATAGAATCACTGTCAGCGGCGACCTGAGGTCATGCGAGATGTTTGTTATAATCGAAGTTTTCAGTGCATTCAGCTGCTTTTCTTTTTCGAACGCTGCGATTACTTCATTCTTTGCAGCCATCAGCTCGTTCTGTGCCTGCTTTCTCTGCTCGATCTCGAGCATAAGTTCCTCATTGATCGAGTTTATCGTGCATTGCTTCAGGTATGTTTTTATGCACGAGTTATAGGAGAGCCTGGAGATGACGAATGCCATGATGATCATTGCCGTCAGCACCATCAGCCTGCTCGGGGCATAAAACAGGTGGCCCGACATGAAGACGAGCGTGCCGATTATAAGCACGTAGCAGGAAATAAGCAGCGTGAAGAAGAATTTTTTGCGGTTGTTAAAAAGCGCGGATGTGGCCATGCCCGTGATTATGAACGTCGAGAAGGTGTGGTAGTGGAATTCTTCAATCGAAGTGATCATCGAGGCCCAGAGCATGACGGAAATAATATAAATCTTCGTGATGATATCTTTCTGCTTCACGGG